>JBIKRY010000202.1:0-8802 GCA_044348925.1 Bernardetiaceae bacterium | reverse complement strand
TCGGGTATGTATGTACGGTTGGCTTTTGCGGTAGCAGCACACTTAGAGCCTGATATTTTGATTATAGACGAAGTATTGGCGGTAGGTGATGCCGAATTTCAGAAAAAATGTATCGGCAAAATGAAAGATGTGAGTAGGGGAGAGGGGAGGACAGTGCTTTTTGTGAGTCATGATATGCGAGCTGTGAAATCATTATGCCAAAAAGCATTAGTTTTGAAAAATGGGATAATTGAAATCGGACTCCAAAATGTTCAGGATGCGATAAATGAATATTCTAAAAATAAGAATATATTTATGGATTATATGTTTCCATTAGTATTAGATAATGAATTGGTAATTACAGATTTTAGAATAGAGCAATTTGGGATTGAAAAAGATGAATATGAAAGTGAATGTCCTACTAAAATATCTATTGGTTTTGAGTTACTTAAAGATATAAAGCTATTTAGATTTGGTATTTTTATAAAATCTGCACAGGGAGAGTTAATTAGTGCAAGTTTATTGGCAGATTGGGAACCATCTTTAGAAACTTTAAGTAAAGGCAAATATGTAATAGAGGGTAGTATAGCACCTAATTTTTTGTTAGGTGGTGTATATAGGATAGAAATTCATGGGAGTATTCATGGCGTAAAAAATTACTGTATAGAAAACTTTATACAACGAGATATCAAGGTAATTTCTCCATCAAATTACAATATTCAACATATTACTGAACCTTCTTTTGGATATGTAATATCAAACTTTAATTGGAAGCTTAGTAAATAGTATTGTATGATGACTATAAAATTTGATAATCAATTCCCTTCTTGGAATTGGATAAGACAAACACCTAATAGTAAAGGGGTTTGGAAAGATGCTATTTTTATTATTAATGACGATACTGTAAAGGAATGTGATTATTATGTAGTATTGGGTGGGCTAAATAAGCCAAGTAGTGTAAAAGTAAAATATGCAACTATTTTTATAGCTTTAGAAAATCAAGACATTCAAATTTATGACCAAGATTTTTTAGACCAATTTGATATTATTCTTACACACCGTAGGGACATAAAACATAAACAAGTTATTAATTCCGTATTCCCTGCTTATTGGTTTGTTGGACGCAAACAAAATAATGAAGTAACAATAAATTGGAGCAAAGGATATGACGAACTTACACAACTTGATTCTTCGTTGGCTAAGACAAAACTCATTTCCGTCATAGCTTCTAATAAAAGAATGATTGAGGGACATCACAAAAGATTATTCTTTGTTGAAAAACTAAAAGAACATTTTGGAAACAAAATAGATGTATTTGGTAGAGGTATTAACGAAGTTGATGATAAATGGAATGCTATTGCTCCTTACAAATACCATGTAGTATTAGAAAATTCTTTTTTTATTGATGAAGTAAGTGAAAAGATACATGATGCTTTTTTAGGACAAGCCTATCCATTTTATTGTGGGGCATCCAATGTATATGACTATTTTCCAAAAAACTCACTTACTTGTTTAGACATAAACAATCCTGAAAAAGCTATACAAATAATAGAAGATTGTATCAAAGCAGATACATTTGAAAATTCTATTGAAGTTGTTAAGCAAGCAAAACAACTTACACTAAATTATTATAATCTATTTGACTATTTATATAGACATACTACTACCATTACAGAAAAAACAAAAAGCAAGCAAAAAAAAGTAACTATTCAGCCTGAACTTTTTGTTATAAATAATAGAAATAAAGTAGTCCCTACATTTAAACAAAACATAAAACGAAAATTTATATCTATCTTAAAAACCTTACCATTTGTATTGCCATTTTTTAAAAAAATATCCACTAAGATTGTGCATTTAGGAAGTCAACAACTTATAACAAAATTATCCCAAGAATTTAATGAAGCCATTATAACAGAGATATGTAAAAATATATATACAATAAATGATGAACAGAGGAAAATTTTTCGTTCAAAACATATAGAAGTTTTATATAATACAAGTGTTAGTTGTGATTCAGAAATAGGAAAATACACTTATATTGGTGGTAATGTTGGTATTTCAAAAACACAGATAGGAAATTATTGCTCAATAGCAAATAATGTAAGTATTGGTAATGGTGAACACCTGTTAGACAACATATCAACAAGTAGTTTATTCTATGAGAACCCTTACGAAATACTCACAAAAGATGACTGTTTGATAGGGCATGATGTTTGGATAGGAGCAGATAGTATTATTAGAAGAGGAGTTAAGATAGGTAATGGTGCAGTAATTGGTGCAAATAGTTTTGTCAATAAAGATGTACCCGATTTTGCTATTGTGGTTGGTAATCCTGCTAAAATTATAAGATATAGATTTTCGCCAAATAAAATTCAACAAATAATTAGTTCTAAATGGTGGGAATATGATATTGAAGAGGCAAAAAATATTATTGATAAACTTAGTAAAATTTCAAATGATTAATGTTTTAATACTTGATACAAATAATGAATTACCTTATTCTTGGTGCTGCTGGTTTGATAGGCTCAAATCTGTCGAGTTTTTTAAAAGCAAAAGGACACCAATTACAAGAAATAGATATAGCATATAGTCCTCAACAAGATTTGCGAATTTACGAAAATAAATTTGTTATTGAGGCAATAGAAAAATGTGATTTTGTATTTTTCTTGGCTTTTGATGTAGGTGGTTACAAATATTTGCAAAAAAATCAGTATGGTTTTGCGTTTATTGACAATAATATAAGAATACAAGCCAATGTTTTTGAGTTATTAAAAAGATACAATAAAAAGTTTATTTTTACTTCTACACAACTTTCGGCGGTTAGGTATCTGCCTTATGGAACTCTGAAAATAGTCGGAGAACATTATACAGAAAGTTTGGGTGGTTTGGTAGCTCGTCTGTGGAATGTATATGGAAAAGAAACAACAGGAAACAAAGCCCATGTAATAACAGACTTTATACAAATGGCAAAAGAAAAGAAACAAATAAAGATGCTTACAGACGGTAGCGAAGAAAGGCAGTTTTTATATGTAACAGATTGCGTGGAGGCTCTTATTACTTTAATGGAAAATTATGAGAGTATAGACAGAAAAATGCCTTTGCATATTACAAGTTTTGAATGGATAAGTATTAGGAATGTGGCAGAAGTAATAAGTAAGTTGATGAATAATATTCCTATCATAGAAGGAAATTATCAAGATAGTGTGCAAATTCACAATAAAAATGAACCAGAAAAAGATATTCTAACCATTTGGCAGCCTAAAACTAATTTAGTACAAGGCATCAACCAATTAATCAATATATTATGAAAATATTAGTTTTAGGTGCTACAGGTTTTTTAGGCACACGTATTACCAAAAGATTAGACAAAGAAGGTATTGCTTATACACCTGTTTCTTTGTCTTTGGGTACAGATTTGCGAGATTTGACACAATTTAGAAAAGTGTTTGAAAAAGAACATTTTGATGTAGTTTTTAATTGTGCTGCTTTTGTGGGTGGTATTCAATTTGTATCCAAAAGGGCAGGCGAAGTATATTATAACAATTCTTTGATAAATACCCATTTGTTTGAATTGGCAAAGGATTTTAATATAAAACGCATTATTAACCCAATTTCTAACTGTTCGTATCCAAGAGATTTGTTCGAAAATTTTAAAGAAGAAGAATGGTGGAATGGCGAATTGGAGGAAAGTGTGCTTACCTACGGATTTATCCGCAAAGCAAGTTATGTGCAGAGTTGGGCATACCACAGACAATATGGCTTAGAAACTATCAATTTACTCATTCCAAATATGTATGGACCTGACGACCATTTTCAAGAGGTGCGTAGTCATGCAATGGGGGCTCAAATTATGAAAATTACAGAGGCTCATGTCAATAGGCAACCCAAAGTAATTGTTTGGGGTTCGGGCAAGCCTATTCGTGAGTGGCTTTATGTGGACGACTGCGTAAATGCTATGTTGCGTGCTATTGATATTCCATTCACTAACGAGCCTATTAATGTAGGAGTAGGACATGGTATTTCTGTGTGGGAAATGGTTACGGCTATTAAAAAAGCAGTAGGTTATGAAGGCGAATTAGAATTGGACACAACCAAACCTGATGGAGCACCTTACAAGGTAATGGACGCAACAAAGTTTAAAAAAGTATTTAGTTACTTTAAATTTACTCCATTAGAAGAGGGTATTCAAAAAACAGTTGATTATTACAAAGCAAGCAAAGGATATTAAATCACCTTAAAATAATATGAAAAAAATAGAACACAATGGCAAACTAAGAGCCATTACACACAAGGCAGACGAATGGAAAGAAGGATTAGATTTTCTAACTCCTGACGAAACTTTTATTCAGGCTGGGACTTGGTATTATCACAAGGGCAAAGACCTTCGGGCTCATTGGCATATAGAAAACGAAAGATTAGCAATTCTTACACAAGAAACCGTTTATATGGTAAGTGGTTCTATGCGTGTAGATTTGTATGGAGATGATAAAGAGATTTTTCATCAAGAAATCCTAAAACAAGGAGATACTATGGTCATTATCGAAGGAGGTCATGGCTACCATATTCTCGAAGACCACACCAAAGTCTTAGAAGTAAAAAATGGACCCTTTGTTTCGGTAGAAAAAGACAAGGCATTTATTTATGCAAAAGAACTTGGCAAATAAACATTCCTATCAACATACTTACCACAATGAACTCGAAACAATTTGACTATAGCCTACTAAAAAGTGTAGGCGAAAATGTATTTATTAGTGCAAATGTGGAAATTAGAAGACCACATTTGGCTTCGGTTGGTAGTAATGTTGCGATTGATACAGGCTTTTGTTGCACAACAAGTTTAGAACTTGGTGATTATATCCATATTGCACCTTATACAGTAGTAATAGGTGGGGCAAGTGGATTATTAAAAATGGGACATTTTACTAACATTTCGGCAGGTGGGCGTATTATTTGTGGCTCGGATAGTTTTTTGGGTGATGGCATTGTTTCTGCTCCTAATATTCCTGAAGAATACCGTGATACGCTTAAAATAGCTCCTGTAGTTTTTAAAATGTTTGCCAACACAGGTGCTAATGTTACAATTTTGGCGGGTGTTACACTTGCTGAAGGTTGTGTAATTGGTGCTTGTTCTTTAGTTACCAAAGATACAGAGCCTTGGACTATCTATGCAGGAGTACCTGCCAAACCTATCAAAATGCGTAAAAAAGAAACTATGATAGAATATGCCAAAAAACTTGGCTATTTACAATAAAAAAACTTACTGATTATGGAATTTATTCAACAATACAAGCCTTGGCTTGACGAAAAAGAAAGTACAGCCGTTTTGGAATATATGCAAGGTGGAGGTTATCTCACAGAGTTTAAAAAAACTCAAGATTTTGCTCAATCTCTTGCCGACTATACGCAGTCGCCGTTTTGTTCTATTTATGCCAATGGTACTGTTACACTGACCGCAGCCTTAATAGCATTAGGTATTACAAACAAAGAAGATGAGGTTATTGTACCTGCTTATACCATGATAGCAAGTCCAAATTCTGTTATTATGGCAGGCGCAACTCCAGTATTTGCTGATGTAGAAAGAGAAACTATTTGTTTGGATTTTGAGAGTATGAAAGCCCAAATCACGCCACGCACAAAGGCTGTAATGTTGGTAAGTATCAATGGTCGATATCCGAATAGAGTAGATGAAATTATAAGTTTTTGTAAAGAAAACAATATTTTTATTGTCGAAGATGCAGCCCAAAGTTTGGGTTGTTGGTACAAAGGTAAACACGTTGGGAGTTATGGCGACATTGGGAGTTTTTCTTTCAGTATGCCTAAAATTATTACAACAGGACAAGGTGGTGCTTTGATTACTGCTGATGCAGATTTACACAGAAAAATAGAACTTATCAAAAACTTTGGCAGAGAAAGTGCAGGCATAGACAAACATATTGCCTATGGAGTAAATTTCAAATTTACAGATTTGCAAGCAGTAATTGGTATAGAACAAATGAAAAAAGTACCTTTGCGTGTAGAACTCAAAAAGAAAAATTATAAACTTTTGAAAGAATTATTAAGCAATATTTCGGAAGTAGAGTTTATTAAAACCTCTGATGACGTTACTCCTTGGTTTAATGATATTCTGGTCGAAGATGTGAGTAAATTGCAATCTTTCTTGAAAGAAAAAGGAATAGGAAGTCGTAATTTTTATCCTGCTTTACATTTGCAAGCACCTTATTATCAAACAGATAAAAGTTTTCCACAAGCCGAGTTTTTTGCCAAACATGGTTTATGGTTGCCGTCTTATGCCCAATTAAGCGAAGAAGAAATTAAGCACATTGCGAATAGTATTATTGATTTTTATAAAAAATAATGAAAAAATATCGAATTTTTTTAGTTATTGGTGGCAAGATGAATCCTCATGATGAAAGTCATCTGTGGCTTCGAAATTTGTATGACCCTTTAGTAGAATTAGGTCATGATGTATTTTTGTTAGATATAGACAAATATGCAACAGATAATCATTTGGGACACATGAGTGTGGAAGCAAAAGAACAACTTTCGAATGAATTACCTACTATTTTTTTGAAAGAACACCAAGCAAAAAAGTTTGATATTTTTTTCTCTTACCTTCATCATGGACAAATAGAGCCAAGTGTTTTGAAAGAGATTAGCAAGCATATTTATACAATTAATTACTCAACAAATTATCATCAATTTGAAATGTATAAAGAAATAGTGCAGAATGTGCATAAAAATATTTATATTTCAAAGATAGCTAAAGAAGGTTTTGATAATTTAGGAGTAGATAGTTATTGGATGCCTATTGCAGCAACTCCAACCACTTATAAACCTGCTACTACAAAAAATAATCATAGTGTTTTTGTAGGTTCTTGTTATGGACATAGGACTTATTTATTTTGGCGACTTTTGCAATATGGCATAGACTTACATGTATATGGTAATGATTGGTGTGCAGTAGAACCGCCGCCGCCGATACCATTACCGCCACCAATACCTAAAAATCCATCTCTCAAATGGAAAATTAACCAATTTTTTCTTTCAACCATTGGTTATGAGTTTAAAAAACCAACGGTTAATGTTGTAGTACAAGACCTCACACCTTTAGAAGATAAAGTACAAGATGCTTATCACTATTTAAATAGACAAATACTTAATGATATTCAACAAAATTTTAGCCAACGTATTCACGCCTCTTTATCGGGAGAAGATTATGTGAAAGTTCTTGGCGAGGCAGGAATAGTGGTAAATATACAAGAATCACGTTTTAACCATGATTATAATAATCATCTAGTCTTGTTTGGAAGTAATTTAAGAGATTATGAAACTACTATGTGTGGCTCTTTTCTCTGTACACAGTACTCAGAAGAAATAAGTAATTTATTTGAAATAGACAAAGAAATTGTCTGTTACCATAATGAACATGATTTGGCAGATAAAATAAAATATTTTACAAAAAATCAAACGCAAAGGGATAAAATAGCTATGGCTGGTCATAAAAAGGCTCTGCAAGAACATACTTGGCATAAAAGATTAGAAAAGTTTTTCTCGACCATTACACTATAAAAATATGAATTTACCCTTAATTTCTCTCATCATGCCTATTTACAATACCCAAAGTATGTAGGAGAGGCAACAGAAAGTATTTTAGCCCAATCTTTATACAATATAAAAAATAATGCTTAAAAAATGGAAACAGAAATTAAATCATATAATTTTTCTACTATCAAATATTTGGATATAGAGGAAATAGTAACAATACGTGCAGTTGATAATGAGCAAAAATTTGATGAGTGGTTTGAAACAGTTTATCAAATAAGCGAGGAAGAAACTATGTTTTTTAAAGACCTAATTAAAACACATAAAATGCGAATATCTGCTTACATGGAAGAGGATTTAAAAATGAAGTTTTTAAGTCCTATCTTAAATAAGGTTGCATTTATGACAGAAACGCATAGTGATTGGTATGACGCTACACTCTCAGGGGTAGTAAATGGTGTAGAAATAAAAGGTTTTGTTGATATTATGATAGCATCAGGTACAGAAAATCCACGCAAACCTTACTTTTTCATTCAAGAATTTAAACCCTCCGTTCCTGATAAAGACCCACGTATTCAGTTGTTAGCAGAATTATTAGTGGCAATAGAAAAAAATAAAACTACTATTATGCGAGGTGGTTATATTATTGGGCAGTATTGGAAATTTGTGATTTTGGAAAAAATAGGTGAAAATCAATTTGAATATTTTGTTTCAAAAAGTTTTGATAGTTTGGACTTAGACGATTTGAAACAAATTTATATTATTTTGCAAGCTGTAAAGCATAAATATTGCAAAGATTAGAGAACAAAAAATAATGCTTAAACTTATGGAAAATTCAGAAATCAAATCTTATAATTTTTCGAGTATCAAATATTCAGATTTGGAAGACCTTGTAACATTACAACCAATACTCAATTATGCAAAATTTGATGAGTGGTTTGGATATGATTATGTGTTGAGTGAAGAAGAAAATAGATTTTTTGAAAAACTAATCATCAAACATAGTTTGTATTTATCTTCTTATATGGAAGAAGATTTAAAAATGAAGTTTTTAGCCCCTATTTTTTGGCAAGTTGATTTTATGACTAACAAATTTCATGATTGGTATGATGCAAGCCTTTCTGGTACAATCAATGGGGTAGAGGTAAAAGGTTTTACAGATATAATGATAGCATCAGGTACAGAAAATCCACGCAAACCTTACTTTTTCATTCAAGAATTTAAACCCTCCGTTCCTGATAAAGACCCACGTATTCAGTTGTTAGCAGAATTATTAGTGGC
>JBIKRY010000013.1:0-27902 GCA_044348925.1 Bernardetiaceae bacterium | reverse complement strand
GTTATTACCTAAATAATTACAAAATAGTTCATATCATTGCTAATAATTCATCTGTGCTAAAATCATCTTCCCAGCCATCTTCATAAAAGGCTTCGCAAACAGCCGAAAATTTTTCAGCATTAAATCCCTGATAGTTTTGCTCTTTGATTAAGTCCTCAATGCTGATAGTTTTTCGTAAGGGCTTAATGGCAGGGTGAAGCAATGGCGTGTTAGGCACTTGTAAAAAGGCAAAAGTTCGTAGTCATTTTTCTAACTGCTCCAATACATACTCATCTTTTAAAGCTAAAAGTTGGTGCATTAGGTAGTATTTTCTAATATCTAAATTTGATAGTGCTGTCATCATGTTTCTTTTCTACAAATTTACGGTTTTTAACGCATTTTTACAAATACTTAGGCTAAGAATTATGTTTTTATAAGTTGGTTTCCAATTCTTGAATACGTTTATTTTGAACTTCGATTACATCTAAACGGATAGAAAGTTTGCCACTTTCTATTTTGGCATAATTGCTTTAAGAAATATTAAGCAAATTTGCAAGGGTTTCTTGCTTTAATTGTTTTGTTTCTCTTAATTGGCGTAGTTTTTTGGTGCTTAGCATACAAAGTGTAAGTTTAAGTAATTTATTTTTCAAATTTGTTATTTTTCTGTGGAATAAAAAAATTATACAGTGAATAATTTAGCCTAATTTTTTTGTGCTGATTTCAAATTATTGTTTGACCTTTGCATCAACAAAACAGATGTAAGTTTTCTTACGGTTTTGGAGTTTAACATAAACCATAAAAAATAAATAAACAAAATGAAAAAGGAAGAAAAAATTGTAGCATCAAAGTTTGAGAAACTTAGCAGCAACTTATTTGAAAACTCTTTAACTATTTCAGAAATGAATAAAGTTAAAGGTGGTACTGGCTTTGACACTTTTACTTGTGAAGAAAAGGGTGGTGGTCAATGGGATGGTTGTGATGAGATGCAGGCTTTCTAATTATCCAAATGATATTATTGTAAGATTTTTTCTTACAATAATATCTAATAAAATCTATAATAAAAATGAAAAAAATATTTATAATTATCATATATTTACTCTATACACCTGCCTTTGCAAATGCACAAAATATGGATAATCCTTTTAATGTTGCATTGAAAACTTTGCAAAATAAAGGTTATTTAGCTGCAATAGATAGCCTAAAAAAATTAGAAAGTAGTTATTTGAATAGCCCTTTTAAAGATTTGCAATATCAATGTTTGGCTACTTATTATGATTTTGTAGGAAATCGCAAACAAGCAGCTATTTGTTGGGATAAGTTTCAAGTTCCCGCTAATTATACCCCAGCAATAGCAGATAGTAATTTTTTGCCAAAAAATTTACAAGCTATTTCTGCTAAAAATTACTTAGAACAACAAGCTGAAAAGTATCAAGTTTTAATGATAAATGAAGCTCATACATATAGTCCACATAGATTATTAACAACATCTTTATTAAAAGAATTATATCTGAAAGGATTTCAATATTTTGCGGTTGAAACACTCAGTTATAAAGATACTTTATTGAATATGCGTAAGTACCCTGAATTTTTAAATACAGGATTTTATTCTAACGAGCCCACATCTGGAAATATGCTTAGAGAAGCTTTAGCAATAGGTTATGAATTGGTGGCTTATGATGATATGAGTAATTGCGAATATGACAATAAAAATCCTAAATATTGCCTTAATATAAGAGAACTTAATCAAGCTATAAATATCAAAAAAATTATAGACAAAAACCCAAATGCTAAGATATTGGTTCACGCAGGGCATGGGCATATTAGAAAAAAACCTGACAATGACTGGATTAAAATGGCTGATTTATTCCAACGATTAACCAATATTGCTGTCTTTTCTGCTGACCAAACAACTCTTGTTAGTCGAAGTAATCCTAACTATAACAATGCTTATTATCAATACATTACACAAAATTATGTTTTTGATGAACCTATTATACTTTTAGATAAAAATAAAAATAGCTGGACAATGCCTAATCAAATAGGTAATTATGATGCTTTTGTAATAACACCTCCTATTACAAATATACTAAAACTTTTAGCACATTACAAAACCTATAAAATTGCAGCTAAATATATTAAAATTGATAATTTCTTGCAAATTTATGTAGCTAATGAAGGCGAAAAAGCTGTTCCTATTGCCCAATTACTCATCGATGAAAGTACACAAAAAGATGTAAAATTTTATTTGCCCATTGGAGATTATATTTTTTATATCACAGATAACAAAGGCAAAAAAGAAACCCTAAAATTTAGTTTGAAATAACAATGATTATTATATTAAGTAGCTATCAAGAGCCTACAACTGACACAGTTTGTGAATGGCTAAATTACCTTAACTCTAACTATATTAGAATTAATGATAATGATTTAATAGCAGATAATGGTTTAATCTTGCATTTGAATAATCAAGGTTTCAATTTTGTTTGCAAGACAGATAACAAAAATTTTAATCAAGATGATGTAAAAATTTTATGGTTTCGAAAGTTTGGGCTTTATAATTTTTCAAGTCTTTCAAAATTCGCTATCACACAACAGATTAGCAAGCATTTACAAACAGAATTTTATGCACTTATGCAATTAGTTTGTGTACTTTTTGAAGATAAAAAATGGTTATGTAAACCTTCTATTGTTCAAATACATAAAATTAAAAGCCTTATGATAGCTAAAAGCGTAGGGCTTGATATTCCAAGTAGTTTTATCGGAAATGAAAAGCAAGAAGTTCAGCTATTTGCAAATTCTTTAAGTGCATTAATTACCAAACCACTAAAAACAGGCGAAAATGTACTCTTAGATAATAAAATATATACATTAGCAACAGAAAAATGTACTGATAATGATATTTCAAACCTATTAGACAAGTTTTTTCCCTCTTATCTACAAGAGTGTTTAGATAAAGCATACGAATTAAGAGTATTTTATTTAGATGGCAAATGTTATACAATGGCTATTTTTTCACAATTAGACGAACAGACTAAAATTGATTTTAGGCGTTATAATTCTAAAAAACCTAATCGTTGCGTACCTTTTATACTTCCAGAAAATATAGCTTTCTTGATAGATAAATTTATGAAAACTATTGATTTGAATACAGGTTCTATTGACATTGTAGTAACAAAAGATGGTCGTTATGTTTTTCTTGAAGTAAATCCTGTTGGGCAATTTGGTATGGTTTCATTTCCTTGTAATTATTATTTAGAAGAAAAAGTGGCAGAATATCTCACTAAAAACGATTTTTAAAATGGAACAGAGAAAAAATGATTTTTTTGAAAAAATACCAAGTGAACTTGAGAAATTTTTTCCTATTGGTTATACAGCAGCAAGTTCTTTTTCGGTCAGTTCAGATGCTGAGGAAACAAAAAAGCCTAAAACAGTTCACAGTAAACCACATAATAATAAAGAAATGATTTGCTTAAAATTCTACAAACCAATTTCTAAAATTCTATGAATTATTTTAAACTTTATGCTTGTTGTATTCCTGTAAAAGGTGCAAAAAGAAGTGTTATTTCGGATTTGCAACGAAATATTGTTGTTTTTATACCTAATATTTTATTTGAGTTGCTGACTATTTACGAAAAAAATAGTGTTGCAGAAATAAAATCAATTTTTGAAAATCAGCATAACGAAACTATTGATGAATATTTTGCATTTTTAGAAAAAGAAGAATTAGGTTTTTTTACAAATGAGCCAAATTTATTTCCTAATCTTGATTTGACTTGGAAATCTCCCAAACAAATAACAAATGCAATTATAGATTTTGATAATCAGTCAAATCATAAAGTCAAAGATTTATTTGAACAACTGAGTGAATTAGGAACTGAGGCAGTGCAACTTCGTTTTTATTCTCAAAAATCATTAGCAACACTTGAAAATATTTTGCAGCAAGCAGATTTAACAGGTATCCAGAGTCTCGAAATTATTATCCCATTTAGTGAGGAACTTACTATACAAGTTTTGAAACAATTTTGTGCAGTAATTCCTCGCCTTTGCTTAATTATTATTTATGGTGCAACAACAGACGAAGAAATTACGCTAAATTCTGAAATTTTTATAGTTTTCTCTTCGAAAACAATAGAAAACCATAGTTTTTGTGGCAAAA
Source organism: Bernardetiaceae bacterium (assembly GCA_044348925.1). Taxonomy (GTDB): domain Bacteria; phylum Bacteroidota; class Bacteroidia; order Cytophagales; family Thermoflexibacteraceae; genus JAAFKA01. The sequence goes on along the minus strand of JBIKRY010000013.1, from coordinate 23,767 downwards.
TTAACCCATATAATTTTTCTATCAACATCAAAACCTTTACCGAAGCCCAACAACACAATAGTTGCCTAAACCGCAAAATATCTATTGACGTAAATGGAGATATAAAAAACTGTCCTTCATTGCCCCAAAGTTTTGGAAACATTGCAGAAGTTTCTCTACAAAATGCTTTGTTACACAAAAATTTTAAAGATTTGTGGCTTATCAACAAAGACCAAATAGAAGTTTGCAAAGACTGTGAGTTTCGTTATATTTGCACAGACTGTCGGGCTTTTATCACAAATCCCGAAGACAAATACTCAAAACCAAGCAAGTGTAGTTATAATCCTTATATTGCGGAGTGGGAAAATTAAAATCATACAACAATTTAAAATTATCAACAATGAAAAATTATTTTTATTGCTTATTTCTTTTGTGTTTTTTTAGCTGTAAAAACATAGCTTTACATACAAAAACAAAGATAGCAGACACAGACGGTATGAAAAAAATAACCGTAAATCAGCCTAATTTTAGTCTTGTGTATGCGGGAGATTATTGGTTTCATAGCTTAGATAGTCGTTTTATGTATGTGGGAAATAATTTTATAGATTTTATAAAAGCACCAATTGCCAAGCAAAAACCAACCTTATCTTATGTAGGACATACTACTGTTGAGCCTTATTTTAATACATTTTGCTTATTGTATTCAAGTAGTGATGCAAAAAATTTAGCAGAAAACTTATTACTAAATCTCAAACAAAGCAAAGTTTCTAATCTTACCCAAAAAAATATCAAAATTAATGAAGTTGATTTTATACAAATCAATTATACTTGGACAGATGTCATTCGCAAAACCCAAACCATGCACCAAGAATATATAGCAAATGTTGATAATAAGATTGTTCGTTTTATTTTTTGTGGTACACTTGATAATAGAGAAAGTATTTTTAATCAAGAAATTGATAATATTTTAGGTAGTTTAAAGTTCAAATGAAAAATACCAACCTTTTTTTATAGCATGTTATCAGTTGCCCGAATTGTATAAAGTGGAAGATTTGCAATATTTTATAGCTGAAATGGTGGAAGAAATTGCAGTTTCGTGTTAATTTCATTATCTTTGTGCAATCATGAACCCATAAAACTTGTAATTTTATGCCAACAGAAGAACTTATTTTGCAGCAAACAGCCTTACTGCCCGAAGAACTCAAACGTGCAGTATTGTTATACATAAATTTTTTGGTACAACAGTATCAAAATCAAGCAGTTATTATTGAAACAGCACTTGCAGAAACACCACAAAAACGTGGAGGATTTGGCGAATATAAAGATAAGATATGGATGGCAGATGATTTTGATGCTCCATTAGAAGAATTTGCAGATTATATGTAACACTAAATTTTATGCACAAATATTTAATCGATACACATACTTTATTGTGGTATATGGAAGGGCATTTGAATATGCCACTTGCAAGACAAATTATTGAAAACCCTAAAAATAACATTTCTATCAGCATTGTTAGCCTTTGGGAAATTGCTATCAAAGTTAATATTGCTAAACTTTCTTTGAAAAGTCCTTTTGAGGGTTTGAAAGATTATTTGTTTCGTATAAATATTTCAATTATTCCTATTCGTTTCGAACATACAGAAACTTACTTGAACTTAGCACCACATCACAAAGACCCTTTTGACCGTATGCTCATTGCACAGGCAATAACTGAAAATTTTATCATTGTTGGGAGTGATGAAATTTTTGATAAATATCCTGTTATTAGAATGTGGTAATTTTTTCTTTTAACCTAAAATCTTCCACAAACAATGCCACAAATTCCTGAAAATACGCAATTTTCATTACCTAATTTTTCCCATTCTGAAGAAGTTGATGAACTTCTTGGTAAGCCTCCCGCATGGCTTTTACGTTCTGGAATCGGTGTAATATTTACAGTGTTATTGTCATTTTTTATCGCAAGTTGGTTTATAAAATATCCCGAAGTTGTGAGTTCCCAAGTTGTTTTTACAACGCTAAATCCGCCTATAAGTTTGGTAGCACGTAGCAATGGCAAAATTCAAGAATTGTTTGTCAAAGCAAATGACAGTGTCAAAGCAAACGAAGTCATTGGCATTATTGAAAATACCGCAGATTATGAACAAGTAAAAAAACTAAGCCTCCCTTCCCCAATAGAGGGATTTTTTGACGTTATTTCGTCAATTCCCCCTTTGGGGGGTAGGGGGCTTGGCGAATTGCAAACTCCTTACGAAAATTATTGCAAAGCCTTAAAAGATTATCAACTGTTTAAAGAACTTGATTATAATAATTTGAAAATCAAAGCATTAGAACAACAAATTGTATTTCAAAAACAGTTAGGCAATAATCTTGGTGAACAATCGGGTTTGCAAAAAGAAGATTTACAGTTGTATAAACGACAATTTGAAGCAGATAGTTTATTGCGAAAACAAGGTGCAGTAGCTTTGCGAGAAATGGAACAGGCAAAAAGTAGCTTACTTCAACGCAAAAATATCCTTGTGCAAGCACAGGCAGCACAGATAAATTCGGCATTAAGAATTACGGAATTACAACAACAAATCATAGATTTACAACTTAAAGAACAAGAACTAACAACACAATATCAACAACAAATTCAACGCACAAAAGCCGAATTGCAAAGCCAAATCAATGCGTGGAAACAAAAATATATGATAGTTTCACCTATTAATGGTCGTGTAAGTTTTAATCAATTTTGGAATATAAATCAAGAAGTAAAAGCAGGCGAAGAAGTTTTTGCAATAAGCCCCAGCCCAGCCCTCCCCGAAGGGGAGAGAGCAAGCACCCTCTCCTTTGGGGAGGGCTGGGGTGGGGTTATTTTTTGCAAAACTGTTATAGAAAGTCGTCATGCTGCAAAAGTGCAAATAGGTCAAGCTGTAATTATCAAATTAGCAGCTTATCCTTTCGAGAGATTTGGAATTTTGCGGGCAACAGTAGCAGAAATTTCTGCACTGCCCAAAGAAGATAAATTTGCTGTCGTTTTAAAACTTAGCAATGGTTTGCAAACAAATTATCATAAAACCTTGACTTTCAAACCACAAATGCAAGGCACTGCCGAAATTATTACCGAAGATTTACGGTTATTAGAAAGATTATTTTATCAATATCGAGGTATTTTGACAAAATAATGCAAGTTGCCTCCTATACCTCTTGCAAAAATCATAAGTAAAAATTTTAGGATATAAACAAAGAGTTTTGTAAATCCATAAAAAAAAACTATCTTTGGTTTTTATAACATTTATAGACAGCTATGAACATTGCAGATATTCGAAAGGAATACACATTAAAAGTTTTTGATAACCAACATACCCATGCTAATCCATTTGAACAATTTAAGGCTTGGTTTGGAGAAGCTGTGCAAGCAGAAGTATTAGAACCGACTGCAATGCACCTTGCCACAGTTTCGCCTGCGGGCAAACCATCAGGTAGAATTGTATTGCTAAAAGGAATAGACAATGGCTTTTTATTTTATACAAACTACGAAAGTCGCAAAGGCAAAGATTTAATTCACAATTCTTTTGCCTCCATTACGTTTTTTTGGGCAGAATTGGAACGTCAAGTGCGAATAGAAGGAAAAGTAGAAAAAGTAAAACAAGAAATATCTACACAATATTTTAATAGTCGTCCTTTTGACAGCCGAATAGGTGCAATAGCATCTCCACAAAGCCAAATCGTAGAAAGTAGAGAAATATTAGAACACCGATTTGCAGAAATATGGCAAAAATATGAAGGCGAAGAACCACCAAAACCAGAAAACTGGGGAGGTTTCCGTTTGATTCCTGATGTATTTGAATTTTGGCAAGGTCGCAAAAGTCGTTTACATGATAGACTACGTTACAAACCTATTGAAGAAAATAATTGGAAAATAGAGAGATTAGCACCATAAAAATACACAAGGATAGATAAAATAAAAAAATATCAACATCTGTAGCACACAAATAAAGTGTATTGTGCAGATGTTGATATTTTTTTGTTTTGTAATTTTTACTTACCTGAATTTTTATTGGCTTGTAAAATATTTTGCACAAAAATTAGGCTTTTTACCGTGTTTTTTGTAGTATTTCATAAATTATAGTAGTTTTGCGACAATACAACAAAATAGATTTTTATTAGACAGTATTAAGAAATGAAACCTAAGATTCAACCATTTGTTTAACTCATTGATTATCAATAACTTATACAAAAGCCCAAAGGCTATGTTACATTTCTACATAAATATCTTAACTCCTATCTATTTGTTGTAAGATTATTTTTCAACTTTTTCAAACTTAGCAATATGATATTAAGTGATACCGAAATTTTAAAAGAAATAAATAATAAAAATATTATTATAGAACCATTTGATATACATAATTTAGGTACAAATTCCTATGACGTGCATTTAGGCAAATATTTGGCTACTTATAAAGATACGGTACTTGATGCAAAAAAACACAATGAAATTATATCTTTTGAAATAGGCGAAGACGGTTTTGTTTTGCAACCAAATATGTTATATTTGGGCGTAACCGCAGAATATACCGAGATTCATGCCCACGTGCCATTTTTGGAAGGCAAATCCAGCGTTGGACGTTTGGGAATTGATATTCACGCCACTGCGGGCAAAGGAGATGTAGGTTTTTGTAATACATGGACATTAGAAATTTCGGTGTCTCAACCTGTGCGTGTCTATGCAGGAATGCCAATTGGACAACTGATTTTCTTTGTAGTCGAAGGCAAAATAGATAATTATTACAACAAAAAAAATAACGCAAAATATACACAACGCACCGACAAACCTGTAGAGTCTATGATGTGGAAAAATAAATTTTAATGAAACATCATCGAGGAATGTAATATATGTAAATAATGTTTTATTAGTTTTTACTTATATTTTACTAATTAATTTTTAATTAATAAAATATAAGTAAAAACAACAATACTTTCCAAATTTCAAAGACTTGAAAAGTATGTTTACCAACTAATTATGTCATTATCAAACAATATTAGTAAAACCTTTCACAAATTGGTAGATAATATAGTATGCAATTTTCTAAAATAAGTATATATTTTGCTTTGTATATAAACTTTGTGCTATATTTCTCACACAATTTATATGCCCAAACTCCTCTTGTTTTGCAAGCTACACAGAGTTATACCGTTGGTAAATCGGTACTTTATTATGAAGATGTGAGCAAAAACTATAATTTTTCTACCATTTTGGCAGATAGTAGCAAGCAACAAATAGCTTGGAAAAAATATGATGCCGAAAATCTCAATTTCGGCTTAAAACTTTCTGCTTTATGGATAAAAATAAATTTCCAAAATACTACACAAAAAAATGATTGGCTAATCAATATGAGTTATCCTGCTTTGGATACTTTGGAGGTCTATCAACAAATACAGGGCAAATGGCAGAGAAAATTATATAGTGATAACCAAAAATTTGATTTACGAGATTATCAATACCACAACTACATCATTCCTTTGCATCTACCTGATACACAAGTACATAGCATCTATTTGCGGGCTTGTAATGGTGGCTCTTTGACTGTGCCTATGGAAGTAGTAGAACAAAAAACATTTAGCGAAAAAATAGCTGTAGAAGAAATAGGATACGGTTTGTACTATGGAATTATGCTTGCTATGGTTTTATATAACTTATTTATCTATTTTTCTTTGCGGGACAATAGTTACATCTATTATATTTTGTCTATTATATCGGTAAGTATTTTTATGGGCAATGTAACAGGTTATACTTTTCAATATATGTTGCCAACGGTGTTATGGTTTCAAAAAAGTGCTGCTACTTTGGGTATGTTGGGTTGGGTGGCAAGTTCTGCTATTTTTACGATTACGTTTCTCAAAAGTGGGCAATATACCAAAACACTAACCAAAATCCTCTACACAAATCTATGGATAGGTTTGCTTGGTTGCCTCTGTAATTATTTATTACCTTATAGTATTATGACACGTTGGGGTGCTGCCATGGTTGGTTTCAATGCAATCATTATTTTTTCTACTGCTATTATGAATATGGTACGAGGTAATAAAATGGCACACTATTTTACCTTAGCATGGTCATTTTTATTAGCTTCGGTTTTTGCGATTGTTTTGGCAAGAATTGGAATCTTGCCAAGTAATTTTTTTACGGTACATGGCGTAGAAATAGGTTCGGCAGTCGAGGTAATTTTACTATCTTTTGCACTAAGTGATAGATACAAATTGATAAAACGTGCAAACGAAAAATTACAACGCGAAGCATTGCGAAACCAACAAATAGCTACCGAAAACCTCGAAATTAAAGTACAAGAAAGAACTTCAGAATTGCGAGAAACAGTCGAAGAATTAAACCAAATAAACGAAGAATTACAAAGTAGTGTAGATGTTATCAAAGAACAAAAACGAATTATAGAGAAAAAAAATACAGACATTACCGCAAGTATTCAATATGCAAAACGAATACAAACGGCTATGTTACCTTTGGAAAATAATATGCGAGAATGGTTGCCCGAACATTTTGTGTTTTTGAAACCTCGTGATATTGTTAGTGGAGATTTTTATTGGGCAGTAGAAAGAAATGGAAATATTTTTCTGGCGGTTGCCGATTGCACAGGGCATGGCGTACCTGGTGCCTTGATGAGTATGGTATGTAGTAATTTGCTCAATGACATTATTGTCGTAAAAAATGTAGCACATACAGACCTTATTTTGTCGCAACTTCGCCAAAATATCATCATTGCCTTGCAACAAGATACGACCAATAATCGAGACGGAATGGATATTGCAATGACTATTTTAGACAAAAAGCAACGGACAGTAGAGTTTTCGGGAGCAAACAATGGCTTATTTTATCTAAAAACTACTTTTCAAAACACTACAAGCACGTTTATTAAAGCCGACAAAATGACCATTGGAGGTATGCAAGTAACAGAAGAAACTTTTACAAGGCATCTTATTACACTTACAGAAAACGAAAAAGCTACGTTTTATCTCTATTCTGATGGTTATCAAGACCAATTTGGTGGCGAAAAAGGACGTAAATTATTAGTAAAAGGTTTTCACCAATTACTAACTAATATTTATCCCTTCTCTATGGCAGAACAAAAACAGGCTTTAGAAAAACATTTAATAGCTTGGAAAAATACAAAAAATGAACAAATAGACGATATTTTGGTGCTGGGAGTAGCTATGTAAAAAAATGAAAATAGTTTTTCCTAAATTTTTAAAAATTATCCTATAAATACTATGCAAACAACTATTTTTTTAAAAATAAATTTACATATAACTATTTTAATTAGTTTTGTAATTTTTCTACCTTCTTGTGCCAATCACAAAATTTATATTGCAAAAGCAGAACAAAACAAAACCCGTATAGATAGTACACAAAAATTAATTTTTTCGGTTTTTCTTCTTGGCGATGCGGGAAAATCTGTTGCAAAAGAACCTACTTTTGAAGGATTGCAAAGAGAATTAGAAAAAAGTGGCAAAAATAGTGCAGTCGTATTTTTGGGAGATAATATTTATCCCTTTGGTTTGCCCGATTCTATGGCAAGCAGTCGCAAAGAAGCCGAATTATTATTAACTCGACAATTAGATATACTAAAAAATTATGCAGGGCAGCCATTTATTATACCAGGGAATCACGATTGGAATATGAGTTTGGCAGGAGGTTTGGAGGCAGTGCAACGACAAGAAAAATTTGTAGAACAATATCTACAACGTGGCAATGTGTTTCTGCCCGATTCGGCTTGTCCAGACGCAAAAGAAGTATTTTTAGACCAAAACACCGTTTTGTTGGCAATAGATACGGAGTGGTGGTTTCACAAACACCAAAAACCAATTGGAAACACAAGTTATTGTAATAGCAAAACTCCCGAAGAATTCCTAAAAAATATAGCAAATGCCATCGAAAGAAACAAAGACAAACAAATAATAGTCGTTGGGCATCATCCTTTAGTTACCAATAGCAAATATTTTTCGTGGAAATCTCATCTTTTTCCCCTTACCGATTTTAATAAAAAATGGTTATTTCCATTACCTATCTTAGGTTCTTTGTATGTTGGTTATCGTAAATTAGGATTCAGTCGCCATGATATTTCACACCCACATTATAAACAACTCATCAAAGGTTTACAAAATGCTTTTGGCAAAGTGCCTGTAATTTACGCAGCAGGGCATGACCACAATTTACAATTACACCAACGCCAACAGCAAACCTATATTGTGTCGGGTTCGGGTAGCAAACTAAGAGATGTTCCCTCAAGACATCGAGCATTATTTACTGCCAATAAAAAGGGTTTTGCAGTTATCCGTTATTATTCCAATCAAAGCAAAATTATTGAATACTATTTTGAAAATGATACGAAAGTAGCATTTTGGAAAAAATTATAAACATCTAAAATATCCGTTGTGTAGTACGGAACTCAAGTTTCGTACTACTATGCAACTTACGATAGCAGATGTTTTGATATAGCAAACTTATTTTTAAGGTAGAGTTTTATAAATTTCCCTATTGATTTATCTTCATGTATCTCCAATCTCTTACTAAAATAATTGTAGGTAAGATACAGAGAGTTTTTACATTTTTTGCATTTTACTTTTCTTGCTATTTCGTCTAAAATATACATAAAACTTACATTGTATTTTTTATATATATTTGTATATGCGAATATTAAGATATTGTATATTTTTAAGATTGTTTTAGTGAATTTATTATATCAAAAAATACTTGTATTTACATATATTTTTTAGCTAACTATTTGATTACCAATTAAATTTGCATAAACAGTTATGTATTTTTGCTATTTTTTTTAGCTTTTGCAATAGTGTTGCAAAAACTAAAAAAAATGAAAAAATGTACTTTTATGAGATTTTTTTAAAAAAAAAGTAAAAAAAATTTGCATATTAATTTTTAAAAGCCCTACCTTTGTAGTGTCAAAAAGATAAAAATAGACAAACTAAACTATTTACAAACTACAAGGTTTATTTATTTTTTTACAACATTTTTTTATTATCAACCTATATACATCTACACCAATGTTACAATCTAACAAAATCAAATTATTCAGTATCTTAGGCTTATCCTTATTTTCTTTGGAGTCTATGGCTCAAGACTATTTCAAAACGGTAGAAAAAAATAACAAAGGAACAGTTAGCTTTGCTACGATTGACCAAACGAAAGTAAGTGCAAGTAGCAGAGTTTCTGGCAATTTACTTCGCAATGCACTTGGACTACGTGCAGAAGATGAATTGCGAGTAGTAAAAACAGAAACAGACGAAAAAGGTTTTACTCATGATAAACATGAACAATTTTACAAAGGTGTTCGTGTAGAATATGGTACTTATACTACCCATACACAAAAAGGTTTGGTATCTGTAATTAGTGGAGATTTTAAACAAGTTGGTACTATTGCTACAGTTCCATCTTTGACAGAACAAACAGCTTTAAAATATGCTTTGAAACACGTAGGAGCAAAACAATATATGTGGGAAGATGCCAAAGAAGAGGAATGGTTAAAACAATCTTCGGGAGATGCAAATGCTACTTTTATGCCTAAAGGTGAATTAGTAATTTGCGAAAATTTTGCTAAAGGAGACGGCTCCCATGTATTAGCTTACAAATTTAATGTGTATGCAAAATCACCAATAAGCAGAGATTATATCTATGTAGATGCTACTACAGGCGAAGTTATTCACAAAAATGCCATTATCAAACACGTAAACGCAACAGGTACAGCAGCAACTCGTTATAGTGGCAGTCGTACCATTACTACAGACCAATTAAGCTCTACGTCTTACCGTTTGAGAGAAACTACAAGAGGTTTAGGTATTGAAACATATAACTGTAAAAAAGGTACAAACTATTCTACAGCAGTAGATTTTACAGATACAGATAATAATTGGAGTGATGGTAATTATACTGCGTCAAGCACTACCAAAGATAATGCAGCTTTAGATGCACATTGGGGAGCAGCAGTAACTTATGATTATTGGAAACTTACACACAATAGAAATAGCTTTGACAATGCAGGTGCAAAAATCAAAAGTTATGTTCACTTTGACTTAAATTATAACAATGCGTATTGGAATGGTTCGGTAATGACTTACGGAGATGGAAGTGGTACAGGTGGTTTTAACGTATTAACTTCTCTTGATGTTTGTGGACACGAAATTGGACACGCAATTTGCGAAAAAACAGCAAATCTTGCTTACCAAAAAGAATCTGGTGCAATGAACGAAGGGTTTTCGGATATTTGGGGTGCTTGTATCGAAGCATACGGCAGAAATGGTGGCGTACCTAATACAAATTCTTGGTTAATTGGCGAAGATATTGAAATGAGAAGTGGCAAAATTTCTTTGCGTTCTATGAGTAACCCAAATGCAAACTCTCAACCTGATACATACGGTGGAACTTATTGGGTAGCACAAACAGGCACACCAACTTCTAACAACGATTATTTAGGAGTTCACACAAATAGTGGCGTATTAAATTATTGGTTTTATTTATTATCTGTAGGTGGTTCTGGTACAAATGATATTTCTAAAGCTTTCAGTGTAACAGGTATTGGTATGGACAAAGCTGCTAAAATCGCATACCGCACAGAATCTGTATATTTGTCTGCAAATTCAACTTTTGCAAATGCTCGTACAGGTGCTATTCAAGCAGCAACAGATTTGTATGGTGCAGGTTCGGCAGAAGTTATTGCAACAACAAAAGCATGGTATGCAGTAGGGGTAGGTGCAGATTACGTAGTAGCTTGTACTACAGCAACCGTACCAACAACTTTATCTACTTCGGCATTGGCAAGCACTTCAGTAACTTTGAATTGGGCTTCTACAGGTGCAACAAGCTATAACGTACAATACAAAACAGCAGCAGCAACCACTTGGACTTCAACTACAAGCACTACAAACTCTAAAGCCATCACAGGTTTAGTAGCAGGTACTGCTTACCAATTCCAAGTAGCATCTGTTTGTACTACTACTTCTGCATGGTCTGCAACTGGCACATTTACAACGCCAACGGTTACTATCACATATTGTGCATCAAAAGGCAATAGCGTAGCAGACGAGTGGATTGGTAAAGTAGTTTTGGGTACAATTAACAATACAACTGGTGCAAATGCAGGTTATGGTAACTTTACAAATCTTTCTACAAACTTAGTAAGAAGCTCTGCAAATACAATTAGTGTTACAAAAGCGTGGACAAGTACAGCATACGCAGAAGGCGTTGCAGTTTGGATTGATTATAACAAAAATGGCGTATTTACAGACGCAGGAGAACAAGTATTAAATAGTGCAGCAAGTAAAACAGCAACCGTATCTGGAAGTTTCACAGTACCAGCAACAGCATTAACAGGCTCAACTCGTATGCGTGTATCTATGAAATATAACGGTGTAGCAACATCTTGCGAAACATTCTCTTACGGAGAAGTAGAAGATTACACAGTAAATATTACTACAGCAGCTTTTGCAAGAGATGAAAATAATGTAGCAACAGAAAATAGTGCTAACAATTCATACAGCATCTATCCAAACCCTGCAAGTGATGTATTAAATGTAAGTTTTGATAATTTGTCAGAAACAGCAACAGTAAGAATTATCTCTATCTCTGGTGCAGAAGTTTATAACAGCAAAGCAACAAGCAAAACATTTGGTATCAATGTAAATGGTTTAAGCAAAGGTTTATATATCATCTCTATTGCAGACGAAAATAGAGTAGTAAACCATAAATTTATCAAAGAATAATTTTTTTGAGTAATATTTTTTCAAAAGCCTACAAAGTTATCTTTGTAGGCTTTTTTGTTATAAGCAATAAAATTGAATGAAACATTATTAGAAATTTTAAGGTTTGTAACACAATATGCGACTTCATACAGTTTATGCTAAAACAGAATAAGTAACAAATGGGAGTTGCGTAGTATTGGAAAGTTGCCTTCAGGCAACTCAAAAATTTGGTCTTTTTTGCCTATACTATCCTTGTAAGATTTTAAAAATGCTTTTTAAAAAGAAAATTTGCCACATTTAACAAAGTTGCCTGAAGGCAACTTTCCAATAAAATACTACGCAACTTACATTACTTATAGTACCTTCACTAACTTATATTTTTCTATGTATCTATGTTACTATGTGGTTAAAATAATTTTAATACAGAAAAGCTACTTAAATTATTAAGTATCATTTAATTTTTTCTTGTTACTTAATAGCCACTAAATAACGTGAACTACGGATTAATTTATTGATAATCAACAATTTACAAGTAAAATATATAATAAATAAGTTGCGAAGCAACCGTATATTCGCCTTTAGGCGAATGAAATGTAAAGATAAAAACGAACTTGGTTATAAATTGACAAATTTTGAGAAATAATTACTATTTTTCTTTCAATTTACCCGACTCATTCGCCTAAAGGCGAATATACGGTATCCGTAGTTCACGTTAAATACTAAAATTTTTCTAACAACTGCATCAACTCATCTTTTCTACGAGTAGCAAGTGGCACCATAGCAGCATCTTTCATTATCAACATTCCGCCATCTCTTTTGTCTATTTTTGCTAGAAAGTTTAAGTTTACTAAGTGTGATTGATGACAACGGAAAAAGCCTTTTTTCTCCAAAAGATGTTCAAATTCCTTCATTGTTTTAGAAATAACTAATTTCTGTTTGTCTGATAAATAAAATATGGTGTAGTTTTTATCAGCTTCTAAACGTATAATATTGGCTATCTCGACAATGTAAATGTTATCACTGTCTTTCAATACTATTTTTTTAAGACTATCTTCGTTTTGAATATGATTGAATAAAACGGAAAGTTGTAATTTTTGTTTGTCTTGCGAATATTGCTGCATAGCTTTTTGAATAGCTACTTGCAATTCTTCGGGGTCTAAGGGTTTTAAAAGATAATCTAAAGCACTGTATTTGAATGCCTTAATTGCAAAGTCATTATGGGCAGTAATAAAAATAAGCTGAGAAGTAATTGGTGCAATTTTTTTAAGAAGGTCAAAACCTGTTCCATCTCCCAAATCTATATCCAATAAAATAAGGTCTGGCGAATTTTGTTTAATAGCCTCAATACCTGTTTGCACACTACTTGCCTCGCCAATTACTTCTACCATAGGGCAATAAGTATGTAGAAATAATTTAGTGAGGTTGCGTTGTTCTTCCTCGTCATCTATGATTAAAATTTTCATGATATTTGGCATGTTTGGATTGGGCAAAAGAAATTCCAAAAAAATAGTTTTAGCTTTTATATTGGTCAATAATATACTGGAATATTCCCAGAATTTTGGGCAAATCATTTAAGAAGTATCTTTCTTTGTCCACAAAAACAGTATTTCCTTCTAACTTCATAAAAACCCAATCAAAAGCATTAGTTACTACTCCATAAATAGTTTGATATGGTTTATTATTCTGTTGATTAAATAGTCTTGCAGCATACATTTCGGCAGCACACTGCGCAAAACCTTCATAAGGTTCTTTATTTTTTGATTCAAATAGGCAGAAAATAGGGCATTGTGGTTCTATGATGTTTTTTGTGGCGGAAATCATAAAATCGGGATTTCCATTCAAATCTTTATGTCCATCTATTGATAAAGTATAGCCTGAAAAAACAGAAATGTGAGGATTTTTATGTTTTATCTCTCTAATAATCGGATAAATAATGCTCTCTGATTTTGCTTTTTCAGAAAACAAAGGCATTTCTTTTCCATCAGCTATATCATTTTCTAATCTTTGACTTGGTGCAATAGCTACAATTTGTTTGGTATTAAACAAGTATATATCCTCTTGTTGAATATCATAAGTATTCTTTAGTTTTGTAAACGTAAAATCTGAGTATGCCATAGAATTTCGAATAATTTATAATAGTGGAACTTTGTAAAACTATTTAACTTCTTATAAAAAATACTATCTACAAAGGTAACAAAATTCTTACAATAATTCCAGCCTGATTGGGTTTTTCTATTGTTTCTAAGCTAATAGCCATATCTTTTTGCTTATTCAGTAGTGCAATTCTTTCTGCCATAATTTGTGTAGCAAAAGAACGGTGTTTCGGACTTTGACTGTCTTGTTTGCCCAAACCATTATCCTCTATTTCTACCATAAAATGCTGTTTTTTGTTAGTATTTTGGTGTGTATTTTCAGGTTTTATACTAATTCGCAACAATCCTTTGCCTGTAAGAGGTTTTAAACCATGTTCTATGGCATTTTCAATAATAGGTTGCGTAAACATAGTAGGAATTAGCATATTTTCGAGGTCTAAATCTTCTGAAATTTCTAATTCATAGGTAAATTTATCCGCAAAACGCAGTTGTTGCAACTGTATGTAATTGCGAATTGTTTCTATTTCTTCGGCTAAAGTGGTAAATTCGTCTTGTGATTGTTCTAAAACCTGTCGCATCAGTCTTGCAAATTTAGCAATGTAAGACGTAGCTTGTAAGGTGTCGGCTTGCATCACAAATTTTTGAATGGCAGAAAGTGCATTAAAGAAAAAATGTGGGTTCATTTGCGACCTTTTCCAGCGTTGTTCACTTTCAAGAAGGGCAAATTGTGCTTTGAGTTGGCGATTTTTGTAGAACAAATAGCCACCAAGTAGCAAAAGTAAAGACAAAAAACTTGTACCCACTAAAACAAAAATTTGAATTTGGCTTTTGGCTTCGAGGTTTTCAATCTCGATATTTTGTTTTTGAATTTCTATTTTCTGTTTTTCCAAAGCAATTTCTTTACGTTCTACATCAAAAGCTGTTTGCAATTTGAGAATTTCTTTTGCTTTTTCTATACTAAAAATACTGTCATTGGTTTGTTTTGCCAATTCTGCATAATACCAAGCTTCTTTATGTTTACCTTGTTTTTGATAGTTCTCTGCTAATAAGTTATAAGTTGTATTAATTTCGGATAAAGCATCAATTTGTTTTGCTATTACTAATGATTTTTTCAAAGTTTTTATGCTCTCTTCATATCTTTTTTGCTCTTTTAATACTTCAGCAATACCATTTAAAGAGTAAATCATACCACGTTTATCTCCTGTATTTTCTTTGAGTTGCAATCCTTTTTGGTATTTTTCTAGGGCTGCATCATTTTTCTGTTGCTTTTTTTCTACTGCTGCAATATTATTCATGACCATGGCAATTCCTTGTTGGTCTTTTAATTCCTCATAGATTTTTATAGCTTTTTGGTGGTATAACAAAGCCTTAGCAAGTTGTTCTTGCTTTTCATAGATAATACCAATATTGTTTAAAGTGGCAGCTATACTTTTTTTATCCTTTAAATATTCCTTGATTTGAAGACTTTGTTCGTAAATTTTGAGGGCTTGAGTATAATCTTTTTCTTTTTCGTGAATAGTACCTATGTTATTCAAGCAAATAGCAATAGCTTGTTTATTCCCTAATAACTCTGCTGTTTTTACTGCTTTTTGATAGGTGATAAGGGCTTGTGTATAATTTGACCTTTTAAAATAAATATTACCTAAATTGAGAAATAAGCCACAACGAGGTGCAGTAGCTAGTATATTGATATTTTTTTGTACTTGTTCATAATATATGAGTGCATTATCATAGTCATTTTTTCGATAATATGCCAAACCTATTACATTGAGGCTATGAACTTCTCCTCGTTTAAACTTAGCTTTTTGGCTAAGATTAAGAGATTCTTTTGCCAACTGGATACAAGTATCAGGATTAACTTTTGCGTACAAGCCTGCCAAATCCATTAAAGATTTTGCTTTGATTGTATCAACTGTTGCTGTCTCATAAACTTTTTGTAAACTGTCTTTACTCCATCTATAATCTTGTGCATAGAGATTTTGTAAACAAAAAAATACTATAAAAATAACAATTAGGTAACGCATAACAAAATAAAAAAGTGATAAAATAAAAGTTGTAACTGATAGTCTTGCAAAGTTTCATTTTTTACCCAAATTTCCAAATATTTTATATTCTCCTTCCACACACTTATTCAATAAAATACTGCACTTGTTCTACTATTCCTAACACTTATTCATGTGTCAAAAATGCTATGAATAGACTTCCTAATTTTGGGTATCAAAAAAATTAAACATCAAAACATTTATGAAAATTATAGCTAAAATTTTTACAGTTGCCTTGCTTTTGGTAGCAACCTTTGTGGCACAGGCACAAACGACATGGCTAGTTACTAATGCTGGAGATAACGGTACATCAGGAACTTTGCGAACTATTATCGCAAATGCGAATAGTGGAGATATTATCAGATTTTCAAGCAGTGTACCTACAATTACTTTGAATAGTAAAATTGTTATCAATAAACCTCTTACAATAGACGGTAGTAAGTTGATTGGTACAACCAATATTACATTAGCAGCAGGAGTAGTAGATGATGCTTTTGTATATACTTTTGCAGGTACAGGTGTACTAACTCTAAGAAGACTTACAGTGGGTGGCTCAGTTTATTCTTTCTATACTACTAATACGAATGCCAATCTTACTTTTGATTTATGTACTTTTGAAAAGTATGTATATTTACATAAAGTAGGCAAAGTTTCTGTAAGTAATTGTAATTTTACGAGTACAGGCAACGGATTATACCTTGAAACTCTTACACCTTTAGATAATGATAATTCTTATATTATCACTAATTCTAATTTTACTAATAATTTTGGCGATGGCAATTCTCTCATATTAAGAAGTATCAGTTCTGGTTCTTTGCCTATTGCTATTAAAGTAACAAACTGCAAATTCTATAATAACAGAACAGGAACAGGTGCAATGTATCTATTCCTTAGTAGTGCCACTCATTTGTATGTAAATGCTTGTAGTTTTGATGATAATGTTACTTCTTTTGATGGTAATGCAACAGCCATAAACTCTGGTGGTTTTAGTCCTAAAATAACAGTTAGTAATAGTTTTTTCAGAGGCAATCGCAAAGATACACCAACAGCTAATCAAGGTTTACTAATGAATTTTGGGAGTGCAACAGAAGTAAATCTTTACCAAAATGTCATCACAGGTAATAATGGTGCTATAATCAGAAGTAATGGAACTATTACTTTGGTACAGAATACAATAGCCAATAATAATGGTGCAGTTCTAACAGCCAATAATTTACAAATAGGAAATTCTATCCTATCAGATGTAAGTTACAATATTGCTAACAACTCATTTTCTTTTGGTGGCAATTACATAGGTTATACCACAACTTGGGCAAATAGCAATGACATTACCACTTCTTCTGCACTAGCTTTTATTAGCCCTGTTACAACAATTCCTTCAAGTGGTGGCAATTACCGGTTACAATTAGGTTCTTCTTGTTTAGGTACTGGTATTAACGCAAATCTTCCACAAGATTTATTTGATATGGATAATGACGCAAATATAACTGAAGCAATACCTTTTGACATAGTAGGTAATAACAGAGTAACCAGACATTCAATTTCTTCTCCGCTTAGAGTGGACATTGGTGCTTACGAAAGACAATTAAACGGTGGCGGTTTGCGTGCAGAAAATACAGAAGAAACTTTAACAAATAATGCTCAAATAGTTGTCTATCCAAATCCTGCCAATGAAGTCTTAAACATCAATTATGAATTAAGCATAGGTGCAGAAGAAGCTGAAGTGGCTATTTTCAATACCATAGGTCAAGTAGTTTACCAAACAACGGTAAGTGCAGAAAGCAAAGCATTGAAAATTGATGTAAGCAATTTCGACAAAGGTTTATATGTTATCAAAATTGTTGATAATCAAGGAAATGCACAAAGTCAAAAAGTTGTAGTACAGTAATTTGAATAGCACAATCAAACCTTGTAAGGTTTTAAAAACCTTACAAGGTTTACAAGAAACCTAAACTTATTTCTCAATATGAAAATTACATCATTTATAACAGCCTTAGCTTTTTTTGCTGGGCTAACAACAGTGCAAGACGCACAAGCACAAGGCTTATTTAGCAAATTGAAAGAAAAAGTAGGTCAAGCTGGCACGGCAGGCTTTGGCGGTGGCGACAAAGATTGGAATGGTTTTGCCTTGCCAACCGACAAAGATGGACAAAAAGACCTCGAAAATGCCAAGTTAGACGGAACAACTTTTACCAAAGATAAGTTAGACATTAGCGGAATTTATGTGTCCCAAAAAGCTATTGGTTTATCAACAGATTTGAGTAGAGGTGTTGAAAGAACCATTCAAAAATTTGCTGTGCAAGCAAGTCCCGACTGCAAAAAAATTGTATTCACACACTTGGGAACTACTAACATTATCAAAAATTTTATAGTAAAACCTACTAACGAAAATGACCCAACTCAAACTGATTTAAAAATGCTTGAAAAAGGAATGTTTATCAACGCTGCATTTTCAAATGAAACAGAATATAGTTGGAGTGGTGTTTTTACAGATTCTATTGATTATCAAGATAAAATTGCTAAAAATGGTAGAGCATTTGGCTATATTTCTATGCTCGAAGCAGGTGTATTTGTGATGCACGAATTGGTAAGACCTGTAAATGGAGTTACGACTTGTGTGGGTGGTTCACTTTTTAAGGACGAAGCAGACAAACAAGCTGCCTATCTCAAATATTATCCTTTCAACCTAATTTACAAAAAAGGTAAAAATGTGTCTAAATGGACAAAAGAGGCAATCGTCAAAGAATTATTACGCCAAAGTGATGTAAGATGTGCAATGGTACTTGGGGCAAATGCTGCCAACGCCACTATGCCCAACAAAATTACATTCAAAGAAGAACCTTCAAACGCAGATTTACTGAAAGCTGCACAGGCACGTGCAAAGGAATTTGGCTGGAAAGAAACAATCATATCCGTTTATCCAATTAAAGAGTGGAGCAATGTGATTAAGCAAGTAGGTCCACAATTATTAAATACATTGGTAGCAAGAGAGATGAATATCGTGGCTGTGATGAAAACGCCAAGCGGAGAATGTGCCTTTGAAACTATTGTGGTTCGTATGGACAATGCTTATACGGTAGGTACACAAATAGAAAATTACGCTGGCAAAAAAGTATATCACTGGGCGAATGGTGATTTAAACCCAATTGATTGTAGTAAAATCAAAAAGTAATAGTACTGTAGCTGCGGGACTTCAGTCGGGGACACCTAGTCCGCAGTCAAAATATTCTACTCTACTTAGACTACGGACTGAAGTTCGCAGCTACAGTAATACAAAAATTACCTAAAATTTATCAACACTAAAGAACACTCTCATGAAAAAAAATATTTATTGCTTGCTTGTTGGCTTACTGATGCTAACAGGCACTGCACAAGCTCAAAATTTAGGGGCATTGAAAGGCAAAGCTACTAATGCACTCAAAGAGAGTGCTACCGAAACTGCCAAAGAAAAAACTACTACAAGTCAAACCAATCCTACAAAAGATGTAGCCAATCAAGATGCTAAAACTGTTGCAGGTGTGTGGACAATCGAGGGTGTAGTAGTAACAACCGAAATGGAGGCTATGAAAAGCCAAATCACAGAGCAAGAGAAACAATACAATGCAGCTTATAAAGGTAGTGTTTGGAATTTCAAGCAAGACGGCACTGCAAGTGTTACTTACAAAAAGTCTGACCAAATGCCTCAAGGTGGAACAGGTGAAGCAAGATACGAAGTGAAAGGTGATATTTTGTATATGCAAAGTAATGGTATGCCTCCTGAATTTACGGTTACTTTTGAAGATGGGCAAATGATTTTGACTAATAAATCTCCTTTGAATACTCTTTATTTTGTATTTATTAAGACAAAATAGTAAGGTAGTCTGTAGCATAGACTTTAGTCGGGGACGCCAAGTCTGTGCTTTTAAATAATTGATAATCAATTTTAAGGCACATGCTGTTCGGCTAAGAAATTTGTTTTTTAGTGCCGTAGGCACGAAATATGTCGTGCCTACGGCACTTGGAGGAAGTTGGTGCTATTTTTACTATAAATATTTCGTGCCTAACGGCACTTAAAAAAATTATAATTATCTGATAATCAATTAATTATAAATTTTATATTTTTACTTCCTTAGCCGAACAGCATTGGACTAAAGTCTGTGCTTTTAAATAATTGATAATCAATTTTAAGGCACAGACTAGGCGTCCCCGACTAAAGTCTATGCTACAGATTTTAATAAATTCCATTTTTCACACACAAAATATTATTAAATTATGTTTCTTTCAGAAGTATTACAGCAAGTAGGCACATGGACAATCAACATAGAAGAAAGTATGTTGTTTAGAAAGCAAAGAGTTAATTATCCCGATGGTTTTGAAAATCATTTTGAGACAAAACTCCGAAAAATGGAGGATTCGAGATTTGCTTTTAATCAATATGCCGAATACTTCAATATCATTTATTATGCTGGTAGCCCTACCGCAATTAAGCATTATTACGAAACAGATAATGACTTCGACGAAGTGAAAGTTTACAATAATCCAGATATGGAAAATAAACCTATCTTAACTCTTGAGATGTTGGGCTATACACAAAACCGTTTGCCTGTGTTCGTTAAAGAGGAATCTTTGTATATGGTGCTTGATTTTGACCCAAATCCTGCACACTTACCAAAAGGTTATTTGGCGGAAGATTAACCCTCAAACAGTAAGTTATGTAGTGCTATAATTATGATATAACTTATAAAAAATTACATAAGCCAAATCAAATTTTTACTTAAATAATTCATAGATATTTTATGCTTATTATCTTAAAAATACTTGTTGCAGGTATTATCACTCTATTAACTTTTATATTTTCTAAATATAAATTAGGGATTGATGCTAATTTGGTATCTATTTT
The DNA here is from genome assembly GCA_044348925.1 of Bernardetiaceae bacterium. Classification (GTDB taxonomy): domain Bacteria; phylum Bacteroidota; class Bacteroidia; order Cytophagales; family Thermoflexibacteraceae; genus JAAFKA01. The sequence goes on along the minus strand of JBIKRY010000013.1, from coordinate 3,026 downwards.
AATTGTGTCTTTGGCTACTTCGATGGTATTTTTCTTTGCAGAAACTGTCCGTAAAAATATGCGACACTACCACATAGCTACTCATGTATCAAGTTTATTGCCCGCCATCATTACATTTTTTGCTTTAGATTACCTATTGGCAGATTTCACAATTATCAATTTACCAATTACGCTTGTGCTTGTTTTACTTATGATTTTTGTGTTTATCAGTCATTATTTTCTCTATAAAGGAATTGTGGGCAATAGAGGAATTTGAGTTTTAGGCTACAAAATGTTGAAAAATGCTAAATAACTTACAGTAATAACCAATCTATTCCAAACATTTTAAAACCACTAAAACAAATATGAAAAACTTTTTAAAATTTATTCAAAATGCAGTTGAAAACGTGAAAGAAGAAGCTGAAAAAGTGTTAGAAAATGCACAAGATTTAGCACAAGATGTTACAGCAAATCTTCAAAAACAGTTGGAAGAGGCTCAAAAAAATCAGCAAAATGACCAGCAAAGCACTGCCGAAAATGAAGGCGGATTAGGTGGTATGCTCAAAGGTTTTTTGAATAATTTGGAAAATGCCCAGACAGGCAATAACCAAACAACAAGCAAAGTTTTCAAACAAATTCTTAAAAACCTCAACGAAGGTGAAATTATCAAGTTTGAAACTCCAGACGGGAACTTTATTGTTAGTAAAAATCATTTTCATTGTCAAGGCAACTATTCAAGTGGTAGCATAGAAACGCATTATGATATTGTGAATAATGCTTTGCAAATTCTTGATATTACTTACCAAGAAGGCAAAGTAACCGAAGTATCACAGCAAGTTTGTGAGTTTTCAAATATAAAAATTACAGGTTCTGGTTGGGATTATCCTCGTTTGCATACAGATTTATTGGGGGTTGTAGTGGTTTATACACACGAAAGTGTACCTCGTTATAAATACAAAATAGATAGCGAAAAAGTAGAAAGAGTTTGTTATGCAAGTTCGTCTGATATTGGTTTATATACCGACAAAGACCCACGCAATTCTTTCAAAATTGTAGAAGAATTGATATTGCCAAATATTTCTGCGGAAATGCAAGCATTGTATCATAGCCAAGCAGCACAAGCCGAAAGAGAAAAGCAAATTGCTATGAAAATGGAAATTATTGATGCCCAAAAAGCAGCAAAAGCATTAGAAATTACCATTGAAAACATCAAAAAAGAAAGAATTTTAGATGTGGAAAAATTAGGCAAAAGAGAAATCAAAGGCTTAAAACAAAATTTTGAGCTATTTGGCGAGCCAAAAGAAACTTCTTTTATCACAAAAACAGGTAAAAAAATAGAATTTAAAGGGGAATTGGTGGCTTACCGTTCTGATTATTCGCCTGAAAACCAAGATGTTTGGGCGTGTTATCTATATTTTACAGAAGAATCTAACGAAACTTTAGTAAAATTGATTTTGACGAGTGTGCATTATGTAAAAGGAAAAATAGAATGTGTTTGCGTAGAAACGACAGATGTTTATTCATTGACGGGTTCACCAAGTGGAACATATTATAGCGTGGATATACAAGAGTTGAGTAGTTTTGCAAATATAACTTTTACTTTGGGAAGTGTAACGATGGAAATGTATAACGCAGATGAAACAGAAGATTGGATTTCGACAGAAACTAAAATTTCTATCAATGCGGTAGATATGGAAGATATTTATACAATCGCAGGAAAAATATCTGCCTATATGAATGAATATAGCAGAAAAGATTTTTGTGATTATGTGTTGGCGTTGAAATCAGGCACATACCAAGAAAAAACTGACCAGCACGAAGAAGAAAGTGATAACTACCAAAATAACAGTTATCAAAATAATAATTCTTCAAATTCATCAAGCAAAAAAGAGGAGAAAAAACAAGAAACTAAAAATAACAGTTCGTCTTCCAATGCCAAAGCTAAAAACATTGCTATCAAGGTAAAAAACGACACAGGCGAAGAAATGAATGTCTATAATCAAGGCAGTGGTGGCAATTACCGTTTGCAAAAAAACATCATTACAACCATAAAAATGGACGAAGGTGATAAGTTGTTAGAATATAATAACCAGAAAAAAGGTCGTGTTTTGTTGGTGGCAGAGCCAAGTATGGACGGGAAAGTGCAGTTGATTAGCAAGTTAATGTGAACTATGGATACTGTATATTCGTCTAAAGGCGAATATACAGTATCCGTAGTTCACATTAATATTAGCAAAAATTTATTAAAGTTACCGTTTTTTGTTAAAACTATCAAACATCTCTTTGGCTTTTTTTGCTATTTCCTCCGCACTATCTTTCATTTGATTTACCACTTCGTCCATAGGTTTCATGGTATTTTCAAAATCTTTTTGATAATTTTTTGCAGTATCCTTCATATTATCAAAATGTGTTTTGCTTTGATTTTGGTAATTGCCACGCAAAATAGTTTCATATTCGCCTGACCTTACCCAATTAATAATTTCCATGACACGCATCACAGGAAAAGGGTGCGTCAAATACATAGTGTTCAAAGTTTTGTGAATATTATCGGTAATAGAATTGAGTTGTTGATACTCTTCGGCTTGTTTGATAAATTCGCCCAAATCCATTTCGTCTAACATATTGCCACCTGTCATTTTCATCAGAGAACGGGTTACTACATCAGGGTCTTGCACCGCCAATGCTTCGGCTCTATCCGAACTAAGTTCACTTTTTCTACTCCATTCTCGCAACGCCAAAATCAATGCTTCTAAAGCCAATCCTGTAAGTGGAATTTGTAGAGAATATTGCGAAATCATAATTAAAAGATGCAAAACTGTGTTATACAATACGTGTCCACTTTTGATATGTCCGAGTTCATGCCCTATAATTCCTAAAATTTCGTCTTCAGAATTTAGGGTTTGAATAATGGCAGAATTTAGCACAATAAAAGGCTCATTCCAACCAATGGCATAGGCATTTACAACTGGGCTTTGTGAAATATATAATTCGGGTACTTTTTGCATATCCAAAACTCTACAAGCCTCCAAATGTAGTTCATGAATTTT
>JBIKRY010000201.1:0-8863 GCA_044348925.1 Bernardetiaceae bacterium | reverse complement strand
ATTTAACTCGTTTTTTTGCATTTAGTAATTTGTTGATAATCAATGAATTACCTAAAATGGGAAAAATAATGAATAAATAAGCATTGATAATCAATGAGTTACATATCTCAAAGTGGGAATTGCTGACATACCATAGCTTGGATACAAACAATGGCGGAAAATGGCTATACAAACAAGGATAAAATGGCATTAGATTTCACCGCAGTACAGTTATTTTATGCAAGCATTTCCGATAACTCCAACCATTGCAAAGTTTTTTCGTCTATCGTAATACTAATATTTTCAATGAGTTTGCTAATTTTGGTAATTTCTGCATAATCTGCAAGCCCATTTCCTAATTTTTCGGTCAAATTATTTTTTTCTTTTTCGAGGTCTGCAATTTCTATTTCCAATTTTTCGTATAGTTGTTTTTCTTTAAACGACATTTTGGGTTTAGATTTTTCATTGCTTGGCGTTGGCGTATTTGTATTTTTTTGGTTGTTCATGGCAAGGCTATTTTTTTTGTCATCAGCCAATTTTTTTGCTTCTTCCTCTGCCAATACTTCTCTATAATCTGTATAATTCCCAGGGAAATCTCTAATTACACCATTTCCCTCAAACACAAATAAATGTTCTACAAGTCTATCCATAAAATAACGGTCGTGAGAAACCAATACCAAAACCCCTTTAAAACCTAACAAATAATCTTCGAGAATATTCAATGTTTTAATATCAAAATCATTGGTAGGCTCATCAAGAATCAAAAAATTAGGGTTAGTAATCAATACTTGTAATAGTTGCAAACGGCGTTTTTCACCACCACTCAATTTATAAACAGGACTGTATTGGGTAGCAGGTGGAAATTCGAAATGGGTAAGCAAAACCGAAGCCGAAATAGTTTCGCCTGTGCCTGTGGTAATTACTTCAGCAACGTCTTTGACCACGTCAATTACTCGTTTGTCTGGTGCTAATTTTATTTCATCTTGCGTATAATATCCTACTTTGGTATTATCTCCTCGACTAATATTGCCTGTATCTGGTTGAATGGTATTGGTAAGTAAATTTAAAAACGTAGATTTTCCAACACCATTTTTGCCAACAATGCCTATTCTGTCTTGTTTTTTGAATACATAATCAAATTTATTTAGCAAAACCTGTTCATTATATGATTTGCTAATATGTTGCAATTCCATAATTTTACTTCCACTTCTTGCCATTCCCACATTAATATCTAAAGACGAAGACGAAATATTTTGGCTTGCTTTTTCTTTAATATCCTCAAAAGCATCTACTCGATATTTTGCTTTAGTACCTCTTGCTTTTGGTTGTCTTTTTATCCATTCATATTCTCGTTTCATCAAATTGCGTGCTTTCTCTACTTCAGATTGCTTTGCTTCTACTCTTTCTTGCTTTTTTTCCAAATAATACGCATAATTTCCATTGTAACGATACATATTGCCATTTTCCAATTCAAAAATAACTGTTGTAACTTTATCCAAAAAATAACGGTCGTGAGTTATCAACAACAGAGTTTGATTGGCAGTATTTAGCGTATTTTCGAGCCATTCTATAGTTTCCAAATCCAAGTGATTGGTAGGCTCATCAAGAATCAACAAGTCGGGTTTGCTCAACAGCAATTTTGCAAGTGCTACTCTTTTGCGTTGTCCGCCAGAAAGTTGTCCTATTTTTTTTTCGGTATCTTGAATGCCCAATTTGCCTAAAATTTGTCTAACTTCGTTATCAATATCCCAAGCAGCCAAATTGTCCATCATTTCGGAGGCAGCAATTAGACGGTCTGCGTCATCTGCCACCAATGCTAATTCATATTCTGTAATAGCATTTAGCACAGGATTGTCGCCATCAAAAACAGCTTGCCAAATAGTAAATTCTTCGGGTAGATTTGGTTGTTGGTTCAAAAACCCAACAGTAATACCTTTGCGGATAGAGATATTGCCACTATCAGCAGGAATCATGCCCGCAATCATTGCCAATAAGGTGCTTTTTCCACAACCATTGATACCAACAATGGCAGCTTTGTCGCCTTGACTAATGCCCATGGTAAGATTTTGGAATAATATTTTTTCTGAAAATGACTTCGAAACTGCGTCAATAGAGATAAGATTCATTGCGAATAATTTGGTAATTTTTCTGCAAAGCTACTAAAATAAATCGAAAATTGTAAAATTGTGTGCTAAATATACTTTTCAAGCAATAAATTATCAAAATGCTAAATAACGTAAATAGCATAACAACTTAGATGAATGCTAAGATATGAATACTTGTATGCAATATGCCAAGCAAATTTTGGAATCAAGTTTGACAGGTAATTTCGGAAAATTGAAAAAAGGTTAAGTAATATCATATTTTATGTTTATTTTTGAATTTGCAAATGTAACTTTGAAAAGGAATTTTACATTTCTAAGACTTATTAACTTTTAATACCATGCATAAAAAATTGATTACATATAGTTGGATTAGCTTTACAACTATTTTTGTTGGCTTATTTTTTTATATACTTGCAGTAAGCAGTAATTTTTTGAACTTATTTGGGGAATTACCAAATTACGAAGCTTTAGAACAACCAAAAACAGAATTAGCCTCTGAAGTAATTTCGGCAGATGGCATAGTTTTGGGCAGATATTACAACGAAAATCGTAGTAGGGTAGATTATCAAGGAATTTCCAAAAACGTAGTAAATGCCCTTATTGCTACCGAAGATGTACGTTTTGAGGAACATTCGGGTATTGATATGAAAGGAACTTTTGCTATTTTGTTTTATTTGTTGCAAGGCGACAACAGAGGCTCAAGTACCTTAAGCCAGCAACTTGCCAAAAATTTATTCAACACTCGCAAAGGAAAAAATGCAGGTTCTCTTATTCATGTGCCATTGCTTGGAAAAATTATTGCAAAAACTAAAGAATGGATTTTGGCAATCAAAATAGAAAGAGCCTATACCAAAGAAGAAATTTTGACAATGTACCTAAATACTGTAGATTTTAGTGCCAATTCTTTTGGTATCAAAATAGCTGCAAAAACCTATTTTGGTACAACACCAGATAGTTTGACGGTGCCACAGGCTGCGGTTTTGGTCGGAATGTTGAAATCTCCTACGTTTTATAGCCCTGTTTTGCACCCTGATAATGCCTTAAGACGTAGAAATACGGTGATGCAACAAATGGTAAAATATAGCTATCTATCTGAAAATGAATACAATAGCCTGAAAAATGAAGCCATTAACCTAACAAATTATGAACCCGACAACCATAGTTATGGACTTGCACCACATTTTAGAAGTTTTGTTTATAAAATAGCAAAACAATGGTGTGATACTTCGGGCTACAATATTCATACAGACGGCATCAAAATTTATACAACCATTGACTCTCGTATGCAGCAATATGCAGAAGAAGCTGTTACACAACAAATGAAAAGTTTGCAAGCTAAGTTTTTTGAACATTGGAAAGGGCAAAATCCTTGGCGAAATGTAGATGGTTCGGAAGTAGCAAATTTTTTGAAAAGACCAATCGAAGAATGTCCACGCTACAAACAACTTAAAGCCAAAGGAATGTCAGATTCCAAAATTCTATTCCAATTAGCAAAACCTGTAAAAATGAAAGTTTTTTCGTGGTACAAACCACGTTTTGAGGTAGATACTTTGCTTAGTCCTATAGATTCTATCAAATATTACAAGCATTTTTTGCGAACAGGTTTAGTATCTTTAGATAGCAAAAACGGGCATATTAAGGCATGGGTTGGTGGCATAAACCACAAATATTTTAAATATGACCACGTAAAACAAGGCAAAAGACAACCTGGTTCTACTTTTAAAGCTGTAGTATATTCGGCTGCTATAGACAATAATCCGCAGGAATATAACCCATGCACAAGTTTTCAAGATGTGCCACAAACCATTACTTTACCAGATGGACAACGCTGGACTCCTTCCAATAGTGGCAATTATTCAGGCGAAACTTATACGTTAAGACAAGCAATGGGAAGGTCTATCAATACGGCTGCTACGTTTTTGATGAAGGTATTAAAGCCAAGCAACATTATTGAATATGCACGAAAATTAGGAATAGAAAGCAAATTAGATTCTGTTCCTGCACTTTGCTTAGGTATTAGTGATGTATCCTTGCTCGAGATGACTGCTGCTTATGCTACTTTTGCTAATCAAGGTACGTATAACCAACCCGTATATATTACCGAAATTAGAGATAAAAATGATAAAATTTTATATTCCTACACCCCAATACAAAAAGAGGTAATTAGCGAAGAAACGGCATTTTTGATGACTTATATGTTGCGTGGCTCGGTGGAAGAGGATAAAGGAACTGCTCGAAGTTTATGGAAATACAACATTCCACAAGGTGGCGAAGTTGGTGGCAAAACAGGAACTACCAATAATAATTCTGATGGTTGGTTTATTGGAATTACGCCTAATTTGGTAACAGGAGTTTGGACTGGAGGCGAAGACCGAAGCATACATTTTAGAACAACAGATTTGGGGGCAGGTGGCAAAGTTTCTTTGCCTTCTTTTGCATTATATATGCAAAAAATTTATCAAAATAGCAAAATACCTTACCAAAAATCTCATTTTGCAATGGTTTCGATGCCTAATTTGCGTTTAGATTGTATCAAAAATGACTCTATAACAACAGATTCCACTGATATAAATAACACTGAAGATATATCGAAAGAATTGAATGAATAAAATTGCTGCTTGTAATTAATGGAAGTTGCGTAGCAACTGTATATTCGCCTTTAGGCGAATGAGGTAGTGGTGCGAAGGTAAATATACAGTTTTTAGGTTTTCACATCAAAATTATTATTTAACGTGAATTACGGATTAAAATATTGATAATTAATAAGTTATTATGTTTTTTATACTATTTTTATAAAATTATAGGTTTTAGAAGACTAGAAAAGTAAAATTTTCGTACCACTTAGACACTAAGAAACACTAAGTTTCACTAAGAAATACTTGGTGAAACTTAGTGTTTCTTAGTGTCTAAGTGGTATGAAAGATAGTAATACTCATAAAATTATTAAAATTAATCCGTAGTTCACGTTATTTTATCAGTGCCTTAAATGTCAGTTATTTATTTTAATCTTTAACCCAAATTTTACATTTTATGAAAACAATTATTTTATGTTTGTTTGCATTATTATGCTATACAAGTAATTTATCTGCTCAGACTTATTTGAAAAAAGGCATGAAATGGACTCTTATCGAGAAACAATAACAAATCAGAGGTTTTTATTCGGGAACAAATCGAGAAGATGTAGATAGATTAATTGCTGAAATTCAAATATTAATGCGTGAAGATTTGTAAAGTAATTTTTTTATATCTACAATAGATGTTATTAAGATATAATTTAATAACGTCTATTATAGAAATTTCCTAAAATTTTACTTTTCCTAAAACCTAAAATACAAAAAAGGGTTAAAGCTATTGCTAACCAACATAGCTGTCGAGGCTAATAAAAGTATAAATCCAAACACTATTTCGAGATAGAAAATAGAGTATTGTAAATTTGGGCGAAGTTGGTAAATTTTTTTGTATAGGAACGGAAAAATTGGAAAACATAGCAAAATTGCCAAAATAAGCCAAAAAATATGATTTGCTAAAATAGTCAGCAAACTTGCATGGTGCAAATCATTGTTAGCAAAAGCAAATAAAATACGTATATATTGTTGTACGTTTGCCATTTTATCGAAATAAAATAGTACCCAACCCAACAACATTGCCAACAAAAGATAGATATGTGCAAAAATATTAGGTAGTTTTTCCAAGAGTTTGCCCAAAAATACTCTTTCTGCAATAATCAATAAGCACCAAAATAAACCCCAGCAAATAAAATTCCAGCTTGCCCCATGCCAAAGCCCTGTAAGAAACCAAACAACAACTAAATTGCGGTAGAAAAAATTGCGATTTCCTCCCAAAGGAATATAGACATAATCTCGAAAAAATGTACCAAGAGAAATATGCCAACGTCTCCAAAAATCTACTGCTGAAGTTGCCATATAAGGATAATTAAAATTTTCGTGGTAATGAAAACCAAACATTTTGCCTAAGCCGATTGCCATATCTGAATAGCCCGAAAAATCAAAATAAATTTGTAAAGCAAACATACAAATTCCAAACCACGCCTCTGTAGTGGCTAAAGTATCCAAATTACCTCCCATATAGGTACTCACCAATTCGCCTGCAATGTTGGCAATACATACTTTTTTGAACAAACCAACGCAAAAACGGTTGATTCCTTCGCTAATATCAGTTAAAATGAGTTTACGGTTGTCTATTTCGTCTGCAATATGGGCATAACGCACAATGGGACCAGCAACTAATTGGTGGTACAAACTAACAAACATCATAAATTTGAGAAAACTTTTTTGAGATTTTACCTCGCCTTTATATACGTCTATCACGTAGGAAATAGTCTGAAAAGTATAAAAAGAAATGCCTATAGGTAAGCTGAAAGTAGGTACAGAAAATTGTAATCCTGTGAGTAAATTTACGTTATCTACAATAAAAGTAGCATATTTGAAACTTGCTAACAAAGATAAATTGATAAATAAACAAGAAAGTAAAGGTAGTTTTTGGTAAATAGTGCCTCGATACTTGTCTATCAAAATGCCATGTACATAATCTACAGCACCAGAAAACAACAACAATCCAATCCAAATAGGTTCTCCCCAAGCATAAAAGACAAAACTCATCATAGTTAGCAACCAATTACGATAGGTTTGATTATTCCAACTATAATATAAAATAAGATTGAGTGGCAAAAAAATATACAGAAAATTTAGACTTGCAAAGACCATAAAATATGAAATGAGAAGTAGAAAGAAGTACAAAGATTTGTACTTTATGTTTGAAAATATTTGCAAAATAATAAAAAAATCTATCTTTAAAATAGCTTTTACTTATTTTTTGTACTACTTTGCATAGATAATTATAAATTTTAGAGAAATAATGGAACATTTTTTAAGGAAGTTAATTTTTTCTACAAGTTTTGTGCTTACTCTTTGTATCGGGTCTTGCAATGCCAAAAAAGAAACAAAAACCGACAATAGTATTAGCACCATAGAAAACACAGAAACCAGCACAAAACCTGCTATAGCATTTCCTACTAAAATGCCTGATATGATGTTTGATGGCGAAATTGACGGAAAAGCTATCAAAATGATGCTCAACACAGAAACAGATAGTGACCAAACAAGTATTATTGTGGCAGGAAATTATTATTTTGTGGCTGAAGGCGAAGATAATAAAAGAATTTTGAATGGCTATATTTCCAATACCACAGAGGGAAGTATTGCACTATCAGAACAGCAAAATGGCTATTTTGTTTTTGAAGGAACTGATGATGCCAAAGGTACAAAGTTTTTGGAATTTTTACTCAAAAAAACAGATACCTACCAAAGTTGTAGCAAAACAAATCAAGACCAAAAACAAAAACTTTCGGTAATATTGCGACACAGTAAGTAAAAATATATCCCAAAATAGAGAAAACGTAAAATAGCGTTGTATGTACTATAAATACTTGCTAATCAATCCATTACGTTTTATTTTATCACTGATTTTAATAAACTTTATGCAAACAAAATTCTATTTATTCTGTACGGTTGTCTTTTTTTTCTGTGTTTCTGTTGCTTTTTCGCAAAATATTTCGGGCAAAATGAAGGTAGCAAACTATACTTTTTTTTACCAAGCTACGCCTGTATCTGTTGGAAAATATGAATTTACCGTCAAAAATATAGAGAAGGCAGATACCGATAATGCTGCTTTTGTATTGGTGTATAGTTCGCAAATCAATGTATTGAAAGCCGAAAATAATGTGAAAGAAACACGAATCTATGCCGCCAATCGGAATGGAGTTTCGTGGACTGTTTCTCTTGAGGAATGTTTGCGTCTGCAATATAATTATCAAACACAAACAATTCATACACAAGTAATAGGCACAGAATTGCCAAAGTATGCAAGTGGAAAGGCAGATAAATTAGAATTTTCTAAAGATAAACTAACCGAAACTATAGCAGTACAAACCATTGCCCAACAATTTATTAACCGATATTACAAAATTTTTGATTTGGGCAAATCTCCCAAAAGCAATACTACTGCCATTATAGCAGGTAGTATAAACTCCGAAAATGGAAAAACCTATAGTTATGAAGTGTTAGAGGCAGGTTTTGGGCAACAAGAATTGGCTATTCGCCACGCAAGCAGTGGTTTGGTTTATAAAACTTCGTTGGCAATAGACAAAAAAGCTAACTTTGTGGTGCAAATTTTATATGCCAAACGCAAAGATGTATCTTGGGAAATTTATGGTAGTGATGTTTGGGAAATGAATTTTGACCGTAGCAATGGCAAAGGAATTTGTAGCAAATCCAGCTTATTTTTTCCACCAATTCCCCAAAAATACCAAGAAACTATATTCAAAAATTCGGCAACAGAAACAGAATTATTGAATATAGCAGTGGAATATTTTATTCTATCTTACAATAAATTATTTTGAGAAAGTTGTTTTTTATAAAATAACGTGAACTACGGATTACTTTATTGATAATCAATAAGTTACAAGTAAAATATATCATAAATCTTGCCTATGTTTGTGTCTGCACAAACATTCCACCAGCACGTCAAAGGTACATTGAAAAGCTACTTTTGTTAATTTATTACCTATTTTTGTGTGATAAAGCTAAAAAAAGTCGTTTCTTTGGGCAAGTTTGATGTGCTGGTGGAATTGTTTGTGTGACACAAACAATGGCGAAAAATATCTAATAACATGAATAACTGCCCATGTAAAAAAATACTGTCTAATGCCACGCCTTATGACGAAGTTATAATCAAAAATCTACTTTTTTTGCACAAGGATA
>JBIKRY010000200.1:0-8908 GCA_044348925.1 Bernardetiaceae bacterium | reverse complement strand
TGTTGCATTCCAAGTGGTAGCAGTACTATTTTGCTGTGAAACCGAGTTTTTTTGAAAATCATAGTTTACAGTTCCCCCTGCTACATTGCTTGCTACTGCGGTGAAAGTTTGGCTACCTGCCACTGCCCCTGTTGGCGTAATGGCTACGGTTGGTGTGGAAGTAGCTGTAACCGTACTTGTTGGAATAGTTACATTTGGGTTGTTAGAGGTTCCACTTGTGTGGGTAATAGTTCCCCCTGCACCATTGGTAGCTCCTGCGGTTTGACGTACATAAATGGTGGTGCTTGGCACAGTTCCTGCGGTTTGTGTCAAAGTCAGTGTACTAGTAAATGTACCTCCCGAAGTTAGCGAATATTCAAAACCTGTTACCGCACCTATAGCAATGTTTGCAGTTAAATTACTCCCTGAAACCGTATAAGTCTTTTCAGTTGAAACTGTACCCGCACAAGAGGTAAAGGCAGTTAAAGTTGGGGTAGAAACGGTAATGGTAGGGGTGCTTAATACAGTTGAGCCTGTAAACACGCCATTTGCCACAAAAGCATTAACAGTAAGTACATTTGTTGATAGTCCAAAAAGATTGGAGTTACCATAGACAAAAGAAGTTCCATTGTAGTAAGCTGGTGGTACATTGCTACCTACTAATTCGCCAGAGGCATAAATTCCTGATAAATCACCTTGCACGCCTGTTAGACCTGCAACAGCAATATTCCAATAACGATTTAGGTAATTGGATGCGTCTGCACTTGCAAAACGACTACCTCCTACCACATTTACGCCTACTGTGCCTGTACCTGTGGCAGCAGTCATATTTAGGGTTAGAGGTGTGTAGTTGGTGGCATCTCCAACTGGGAAAACTTTATTGGCAGCTGAAGTATAGCCATGCACAAAACTTCCTGTGCTGTTTGTTACTACATAACCGTTTGCTTGTGAAAAACCTGTTACTGTTGCACCTTGATTGACTGTTAGGTTGTTTGCACCTAACAACAAACCTGCCCCTGTGCCATTGAAAGTAAGATTGGTAGCAATGGCTACATTTTGTTGCAAAGTTTTGTTGGCTGTGCCTCCTACTTGCAAATTTCCAAGTGTTGAGCTTGCACCAAAATTGAGGTTTTGGGCTGCACCTGTGAGTTTCACGGTGGAAGTAGCTGCACTATTTAAAGTAGCACCTGTGTTTACTTGTACATTACCATTGGTAACAATGCTGACTGCCCCTGTGGTGCGTATGGTAACAGTACCATCTGCACGTATGCCACCTTGCGAATAGCCTTGATAGGACAAGGCAAGCAAGGCAAATATTAATGATATTTTTTTCATAGAAATTTCATTATGAATTGAACATTTGGTTGTTTTTCTCCTTACCAAATGTTTGCAACCATTGAAGTAAGGAGAGGTACTTTTTTATTTTGTTATTGTCTATACTTTCACTGTTGTTTGTTTCCCTACAATTCTATCGAAATAATTGCAATAAAATTTAAATGAGTTATTTCAATTCCATTGTGGGTTTGACACCTAGGGTATGTACACATCTTTTTAAGAATTTTTGAGTAAGTTTAGTGTATGTTTTAGTGTTTTTATTTACAAATTTAACAATATTTTTATGCTAAAAAAGCTAATTAAAATAGATAATAAATTTATAAAATATTAGATGTAGTTTTACTCAAATTACTTAGAAAAATAACAAAAGATGTGTACATACCCTAGGTTTGACACAAACAACGGCTTAAAAACCCTTAAAACAATTTTATGATATGCACAGAATTGGTAGAAGTATTCTGCACTGTGTAGCTTGCTAGTGTACTGGTATTGTAGATTCTTGCGGTAACAGCATCGCCTTGGGTGAGCTTCTGAATGGTAGTAACACTTTGTCTAACCTCGGTACTAGCCGGTAGATTTGCAAAACGAGCCGAACCACCTGAACTTGCCACAGGAGTATTGTTCACTAAAACCTCTATAACCGTATTTGAGTTGTTAGTTGCGGTTGCTACCAAATTATAGGTGATGAGATAAACACCTGTGCCTCCTGTGGGTACTGTATAAGTATTGGCAGTGTATGCACTGTCGGGATCATTTACTTCTGTTCCAATAGTAAAAATTCCTGAAGAAGCTTGACCTGCTCCAGCACCCGAAGCAGCAGCAATAGTAAGCGCAGCAACATCACCGCTTTTGGTAGCGTATAATTTCAAAGAGCTTGGAGCACCCCAAGAAGCAGTTGTTCCGTCAGTAGTCAGGAACTTGCCTGCATTGCCTGTTTGAGTAGGCAAGCTACTACCTCCGCCTGCTGCTGCCCAATTGCCATCACCACGCAAGAAAGTAGTATTATCGGCTGTACCCGAAGCGTTGATTTTGACTACGTTTATGGTGGTGTTGGCAATATCTGCATTGACGATAGTTCCATCAGCTATTTTTGCACTCGTTACTGCATTATTAGCTATCGTTGGGTTTGGATACGTGCCTGTAAGGTCGCCGCCTGCTGCTGCTCCCCCATTAAGCAAAATTACCCAGTTAGGCGAGGCAGGTGTGCCTACATTGTAATAAAACCCTGCTGTGCCGTTGGTTTGATAGACGATTAAGCCTGTGGCAGGATTAGTAATGTTGCCCCTTTCAGAGGCTGTCATGCGTGGGACTAACAAGCCTTGTGTAGTGCTTTTCACGTCAAGAATTGCCGAGTTGTCGGCTGCTGTGCCGTCTGTGTTGATAGCTACAGATTGGGCTTGTGCAACCGAGCCTATTCCAAAAGCTAACAAGGCTGCGATGAATAAGTTTTTCATAAAAATTCTGTTATTAGATGAAAAATTTGATTGATATTCTCCTTACCAAATGTTTGCAACCATTGAAATAAGGAAAGTTTTTTATTTAACTTAGTAACTCAAATATTATTTTATCTCTCTTTTATTGGTGTTATTATACATAAATACTTTCTTAGCTATTAGAGTTTATTCTTATTGCCAATAGTAGGAAAAAATTAGTTAGCTACAAGACAATACCACTTAGATACACCATCACTCAATAATATCACAGAACCTAAAGGATTAGGGGTTGTAGTAGCACCACCAACAATATAACCAAAATACATCAAATCTCCGCCTGTTGTATTGACTTTAAGTAGTTTATCTGTTGCAGCTACAAGGTAGAACAGTTTGCCTAACCCTGCTGCTGCTGCTGTTGGTAAGGTAAATGTTGTACCTCCAGTAGTTGCAGTAGTAGTTATCACAACTTGGTCACTTACTAATACTGTAAAAGTAGTAGCTGTTGTAGTTCTTATAGTTTTTAATAAACCTTCATTTACCCAAGCAGGATTGACACCATCTGTTTGTAATATTTTACCAATATTTCCTGTTTGTGTAGGTAAAGAACTACCGCCACTTGGCGTTACCCATTGTGTATTAAAGTTTGCTGCATCTACTTTAGATAATACTTGTCCTGTTGTTCCACCTGTTGGAACTCCTTGTCCTGTAGCACCTGTAGCACCCGTAGCACCCGTTGCACCTGTTGCACCCGTAGCACCATTCAAACTTGTCCAAGCCGAACCATTGTAGTAATAAAAACCGGGTGTGTTATCGGTTTGATAGATTAGCAAACCTGCAACGCCTGTTATTGCATTGCGTTGTAATAGTGTCATACGAGGCACTAATACGCCTTGTGTGGTGCTTTGCACATCCAGAATGGCAGAAGTATTTGCAGCACTTCCGTCTGTATTGATAGCTACAGATTGAGCTTGTGCAGCCGAGCCAATTCCGACGGAAACTAAAAAGGCTGTGATGATTAGATTTTTCATTTTGGGTTGTGATTTTTAAGATTAAATTATAAAATTATCAATTTTAGATACATTTTTGCAACTTAGCTATTATTTTGGTGGTTCTAAGCCCAATTCTTGGTGAATAAATACTTTTACTTTCTCTAATATAGCAACCATTTCTGTCAAATCATCTACTTGTGTGGCATCATACGCCTTGCTTACACTATATTGTTTATTTTCTAAAACTACAAAAAACCAAAATCTTCCCAGTGTATAAGAACCATACAAAGGCTTTTCAGAATTTGCATTTAGTAATTGTGCCTCCACCATAGCAATCAACAGTTGTCCTAAGGGGTCGTTGCCCGAAAACTTTTCAGGTTTATATTCTTGTAAGAAGAATAAAGGTTTTTTTGGAGTTTGTTCTCCTGTCGAAACTAACCATTCTACTCTCCCATTTGCCTCTACGGTTTCAGTTTGTAAGGTAAATAGGCGTTGTGTAAAAACTTTGTAATGTGGTGAATAATGATAATTTATTTCTGCAAGCAGAGGAGCTATGAACATCATTTTTAATTCATCTTCATTCCAAGTTTCTATGTACTCCTCTATCAATATTTGCAACCGACTCACACTATTAGATAAAGGTTTTGCGTCTGTCACAGCCAACCAAGCCACCAACGTAGGGTGGTGTTTTGTCCGTTTGATGCCAAATTCTTTTTGGACATCTTCATAGAGCCACTGTTCGAAAGGTCTTTTTATCATCACTTTAAAAGTTTTTATTGGATTGTAAGTTACTAAAAAAATCCAAACATACAGTTTTTTCAACTATCCTAAAACCATAGAGATTTACTATCATTTGGTTACTTGTTATTGACAACACTCTTTATTATTTTTCACATCAACAATGGCTGATTTATCGACTGCTGTACCGTCTGTATTCATAGCTACAGATTGTGTTGTTGCCGAATAGCCAAATTCAAAGGAAACCAACAAGGCTGTGATGATTAGATTTTTCATAAAAATAATTAAAATAATAGAAAAATATGTAGAAAGTAAATGTAGAATACTTTTAGAATTATTGCAATTTTTTTATTAAGTTTTCTGTATCAAACTTTTTGGTATATCTACTACTAAATAAGAATTTTTTGTTGTATCACTACTTTTCTATTATTTTTTACTAACCAAAAGTTAAAATTCTGTTATTTTAAAACATTTTATTACCTTCATGCGTAATTATGTCAAAGTAAAGATATATTTTTGCTAAAGAGGCAGTGTTCAAAAAGTATTCTATATTTACTTTTCATTTACAGTATTTAAAAACCAGCTTTACAAAAATATAGCATTTTTAATAATTTTTCATACTAATTAAGTAAGTGTATAAAATTAAAGTTATGTTTAAATTTATACAAGTGTCTGCTAATCCACACATTCGCCTAAAGGCGAATATACGGTTGCTACGCAACTTATGTTATTTACACTAAAAAGTATTATCAATTAATTAATTATTTATTTACTTACTTTTATCTATTTTTCAAAATATATAGTACAAAATATCTTTCCAATGACAGCCAACGAACTTATAAATCCATTAATACCACCGTTAAAAGAAACGGATTCGGTGCAGAAGGCACTTAATTGGATGAGCCAATTTAGGGTGCATCAGCTTCCACTTGTCGAAAATACACATTATAAAGGCTTGATTTCCGAAGAAATATTGTATGATATGAACAAACCTTTGGCAAAAATTTCGGATTTAATACCTGCTTATCCTGAGGTATATGTTACAGAGCATCAGCATTTTTATGATGTTATCAAGGCTACAGACAAAAATAGCCTGCCAATTATTGCAGTATTAGACGAGGAAAAGCATTTTAAAGGCGTAATCACTATCAAAGATACTATTAATGCTTTTGCTCGTACTTTTGCTACGCAAAGTGCAGGCGGTATTTTGGTAATTTCGATGCCCGAATATAATTACTCGATGGCAGAGATTAGTCGTTTGGTAGAAGAAAATCATGTCAAAATATTGAGCAGTTATCTCGAAGAAGACCCTTATGACCCTAATATGGTAAAAGTTACCCTAAAATTAGACAAATTAGATGTTTCACGTGTGGTGGCAACTTTGGAAAGATTTGGCTATAATGTGATTGCAAAATTTCAAGAAATAGAAACTATAGACCATGACAAAGAAAGATTGGATATGTTTTTTAAATTCTTGAATATCTAACTTTATTATATAAATTGTACGCAATTATGCCAATACTTCAAATCCAAAAGATAGATAAAGACGCAATGATTGCTATTTGGCATATTACCGAAACCGTCCAAACTTTACAAGAACTACTGCCGAAAAGCCAAGAAACAAAAGATTTTTTATTACTTACTATCGAAAAACAACAAACCGAATGGCTTAGTTCTCGGTTGCTTTTGCACGCAGTTGCGGAATATTTGGGGCTTGCTGTGCAAAATATTCGCAAAGATGAATTTGGAAAACCTTATTTGCAAACTACTCTCGCAGAATATGCCATTTCTATTTCTCACGCATTTCCTTATGCGGTAATTGCTTTGCATACACAAAAAAATATTGGTGTAGATATAGAATTACGTAGCACTAAATTAGAAAAAATAGCAAAACGAATGTTTCATAGCGAAGAACTGCAATGGGCAAATACTTTGCAAGATTTTGCACTGCTTTGGTGTGCAAAAGAAGCAATGTATAAGTGGTATGGAAAACGTGGAATAGATTTTCGCCAACATTTGCGAGTCATACCAACGCATACAAAACATATTGGCAAATTTTATTTTCCCGACTCTTTTCAACACGAATATTTAGAATTATTTAGTACAGAAATAGCTGATTATCAAATAGTTGCTTGCTATTAGTTTAATTTTTGCTATTACTTTTTCGGTCTATAAAATCGTAAATTCTTCGATAGCACGTTTGTTGTAGGCTTTCCAACCTCCTCGAAAATCTCGGCTTGACACTTGCATATATGCTGCCATTCTCTCCGAATTTAATTGTGCCAATAAAAAATCAAAATCCCCTATATATTTGATACAATAACCCGAATAAAAAGTACAATCTTCTCTCTCTGATAGCACAAAATTAGGGCTGTGATTCATTGGCGAAAATAATATTTTTTTGCCAAAACTTGTATCTAAGCCTTGACTTCGCCCAAAAGCATACCAAGCAACGGTATTTTTTTTGCCATTATCTCGTTTATCTAATTCCGATTTTATCGAAACTAAATATTGATATGTATAAGGAAATTCTAATTTTATTTTTTCTTCTGCAATTATTTTATGTTTTTTATCTACTTTTTGATAGGGAAATAAAATATATTCGCTAATTTCTTGCTGACTATTTTTCAATTTCGAAGCCTTGATAATGGGCTTTAGCAACTGTTTTTCCAATTTTACTAAGCCTTGCAATTTGCTTTCCAACACAATACAACTATCTTCATTTGCCAAAGCAGCTATATTAGCAGCAGTTAATTGAAAAATATACCCTTTGTCGCATAAAGTAGTTATACCAACGTGAATAGTGCAAATATTTTTGAGTTTAGTGCCACTCGTATCTATAGCATTTTGTAGAGATAATTGCCAAATTTTTTGCTCTTGAATTTCTGCAAAATTAACCATTCGTTGGGCAAATACGGTTTGCTGTGTAGCTTGTTCAAAAATAAAATTTGCTGTTTTTTGTTTGCCAAATACCATAATAGCACTATAGGTAGTTGCATTTGCAAAAAGCTGTATATCTCCATAATTGGTAATTTTACTAATATTTTGATTTTTAGCAAAGTAATTACGCATATATTTAGCAGTTTGACTATAAAAAAATGTGTTTGGAGTAATCAAAGCACAAATTCCTATCTCTGACAAAAGAGCATCACAAAGTTCATAAAATGCAATATAACTATCTGTAGAGCCACTTTTACAAAATTGATAATTAGTTTGTATAAATTTCCTTTCTTTCTCGTCCAAATGTTGTATGCGAATGTAAGGAGGATTGCCTACAATAAAATCAAATTTTTGGCTTCTGTCTATGATTTTTTCTAAAGCATTACAAACAGTAATATTCCAATTTACAGAAATAAAATATGGATTTACTAATAAATTTAGTTTTTCTATACATATTTTAATTGCTTCGTCATCAATATCCCAGCCATATATTTTTTCTAAATTCTGCTGTAACTGTTCTTTGGGAGAAAATTGTATAATTTTTTGGGCAATTAATAGCAAAAAACGACCATCACCACAAGAAGGGTCTAAAATTGTCTTTCCCAAAATATTTTTTTCTGTATAAGCAATATCTTCGAGTATTTTTTCTACCACAAAATTTGGGGTATAAACCTGCCCTAAAAGTTTTTGCTTATCATAATTTTTTGTCTGTGATGCCATTATAATTTTTTTACTATTTAACGTGAACTACGGATTACTTTATTGATAATCAATAAGTTACAAGTAAAATATATAATAAATAAGTTGCGTAGCAACCGTATATTATAGTAGTTTTAAGTCAATCTTGCACCAAATACAGATATGTCGTCTGTTTGTTTGGCAGTGCCTTTCCATGCCTTGAATATTTTGTCTAATTCTTTATATTGGTCTGTAATTGGCAATTTGTGTATATCGATAAGTAAATCTTGGAAATTTTTTAACATAAATTTCATTCTTTCTTTGCTACCGAGTTGGTCATAAAAACCGTCTGAACTTAGATAAAACATATCTCCTTGTTTATAGCTAAAAACTGAGGCATGAAATTCTTTTCGTTTGAAAATAACATTACCAATATCATAACGACTACCTTTTACTTGTTGCAAAGTATCTCCATTAAAAAAATAAATAGTTTGGTGAGCCCCAGCAAACATAATAGTTTTTTCGGCAGTGTTTACCGTACAAATAGCAGCTTCGATGCCTTCTTTTTCTATAAATTCGAAACCTGCGTCCATAATCATTTCAGAGAGTCTTCTATCCATTTCTCGCAAAATATCGGCAGGGTTTGTAATTTTTTCTTGGACAATATTTTTCAAAATATTTACACTTAGTTGTGTAACAAAAGATGCTCTTACTCCTTTTCCTGTACTATCAAATAAGCCAATTATTTTTTGGTTTTCGCACTGCCCTACCCAATAAAAATCTCCGCTTACAATTTCACGAGGTTTGTAATAGATA
>JBIKRY010000199.1:0-8909 GCA_044348925.1 Bernardetiaceae bacterium | reverse complement strand
TGTAAGGATAAAAACTAACTTGGTTATAAATTCACAAATTTTGAGAAATAATTACTATTTTTCTTTCAATTTACCAGACTCATTCGCCTAAAGGCGAATATACGGTATCCGTAGTTCACGTTATTTACCATTTTTATAATTTTTCTGCTATCGAATGAAATCTATTTTTCCATTAATTACTTTTCGTATTATTTTTGGTGCCATGATGTTGCTTAGTGCTTTGCGATTTATGGCATTAGGCTGGGTAGAGGCACATTATATAGCACCAAAATTACATTTTACCTATTATGGTTTTTCGTGGGTGCAAGCTATTTCGCCTACTTTTGTTTATGGTTTACACATCGTAATGATACTTGCTGCAATAGGTGTGTTGCTTGGTTGCTTTTATCGAATTTCGGCTTTACTATTGTTTTTAACTTTTACCTATACCGAACTAATAGACCTCACCTATTACCTTAATCACTATTATTTTGTAAGTATTATTTGTTTTTTGTTAATTTTAGTGCCTGCAAATAGCTATTTTTCAGTAGATGTTTTGCGAAACCCGCATCTACAACGATTGGTAGTGCCTGCGTGGACAATTTGGATTTTTCAATTTCAGCTTGCTATTGTGTATATTTACGCAGGTATTGCAAAGATAAATTATACTTGGCTCATCGAGGCAATGCCCTTAAAAATATGGCTTCCTGCTAACGATAAATTTCCATTCATTGGTTGGATTTTTGGCTTAAAATTTATTCCTCATCTTTTTGCGTGGTTTGGAATGTTATACGATTGTAGCATCGTGTTTTTTCTTTGTTGGCGAAAAACTCGGTTGTTTGCCTATTTTGCAGTAGTTGTTTTTCATATTTTAACAGGTTTATTGTTTCAAATTGGTGTTTTTCCTTTGGTAATGATAAGTTCGACTTTGTTATTCTTTTCGGAAGAATGGCATAGAAACCTACTCAATTATTTCCAAAAAAACCCTAAACAATTAGCTATTATTCCATGGATTACCCCAAATAAAATACCATTTTTTACAAGCCTATTTTTGGTTTTCCACCTTAGTTTTCAAATTATTTTTCCTTTTCGTTATTTGCTTTATCGTGGTAATTTGTTGTGGACAGAGCAAGGTTACCGTTTTGGTTGGCGGGTAATGCTGATGGAAAAAGCAGGTACTGCTACATTTTTTGTAAAAGACAGTCGCACACAACGCGAAGGCGAAGTAGTAAATAGCGAATTTTTGACACCAGACCAAGAAAAACAAATGGCTATGCAACCAGATATGTTGTTGCAATTTGCCCATTTTTTGGCAAAACATTATGCAAAAAAAGGAGTTTTCCAGCCACAAGTTCGGGTAGAAGCATACGTTACCTTGAACGGACAACCAAGCAAATTATTAATCAATCCTACAGTAGATTTGACAAAAATAGAAGATAGTTTTGCCGAAAAACATTGGATATTGCCTTAATAAATTCATTGGAATAGCTACCATAAATTACATAGCAACTGTATATTTGCCTTTAGGCGAATAAAATTGGTAAATGGCAACAAAAAAGGTAGTTATTCTACAAGAATATTTCCTACAAGATTTGCTCTATTTACCTTTGCATTGCGGAAAAATGTTTGCGAAGGGCGAAATTGATAGCACTTTCCTTGCCCTACGGACAAAGTTTATCGTGAGTATCTAAAGCCTAAATTTAGTACATTTTACCGCCTTTTCGCAATATAATATCAGGTACAGTTTTAGTCTTTTTCGTTACGCAGTGCTTCTATTTGCTCAACTATTAAGCCTGTTATATCTGCAATAAATTCGTTATCAGAGCCTTTTTTAATTGCCTTTTTAGCAATTTCAACCGCCTTTTGATTTCTTACTTTTTCCTCTGCCTCAATTTGTAAAGAAAGTGCCTCACTTGCCTTGACGTGCAAATAATCCAAATAACGATTGTAGCCATAAGTCTGTTCTTTGTCCAAACGCATTACGTCCAAAACCTCTTTTGCTTCTGCCAAACCTTTTGCCTTAAATTCATCTTTTACTTCGCTGTTTTTCAAAAAGTAAATCCATTCATCAAGTGTATCTTTCGCTACATCATTAAATTGATTGACTTTGATAATGTAATATTCGGGAAAAATGTCAGATACATTTTGCTTAGTAAAAGTCTGTTTTTGTTTGCTTGAAAGTTGCAAAGTGTCTTTTTCGTGCAAACCTTGAAAATTAGTTGTACCTTTATAAACGTAATCTTTCCCCTGCCCCAAATCAAAATAAACGATATTTACAGAAATTACTTTTTTGATTTCGGAATAAGGTTGCCGTTTAAATAGATTTTCGGCAACAGCTTTCGATGTGCCGTAAATCATTCTTTGAAAATAATCTATTTCATAGGTATTTTGGACTTCTATAATCACTAATTCGTTTTTAGAGTTTTGGGTCAAAATATCTACTCGGTTATATTTGTCTTCATCTATTTCTTGATTTGATTCACTTTCCAAAATCTCTTGAATTTTGATGTTTTCGAACAAAAGTTCAGACAAAAAACCTTCTAAAATAACAAAATTTACCTTGTTACGAAGTAATTTTTTGACTGCCCAATCAAAATGAATTAGTTTTTTGCCCATAAATTTTCTTTGATTTTTATCTCTTGCAAAGATACAAAAAACAAAGAGCAAGTCGTTTTTCTTGACTTGCTTTGTTAGAATATTTTTATTTCTCTTCAAATTATACCTAACTCTCTCATTCGCCTAAAAGCAAATATACGATTACTATGGAGTTTAGAT
Source organism: Bernardetiaceae bacterium (assembly GCA_044348925.1). Classification (GTDB taxonomy): domain Bacteria; phylum Bacteroidota; class Bacteroidia; order Cytophagales; family Thermoflexibacteraceae; genus JAAFKA01. The sequence goes on along the minus strand of JBIKRY010000199.1, from coordinate 6,155 downwards.
TAGCTACACAAATTATATACTACCTATCAAAAAAAATCTTACTTTTTAGATTTTTTTTGATACTATTTTTTGATACTAAAATAATTTCTGTATTATTACATTTGTCAAAATATCATCTGAACTTCTATTCTAAAATCCTATGGTTTCTCACTATCGCAAAGCATTTAATGCACAATTTACCGAACAAAAATACAATAATATGTTGCAAGATATTTATGCAACGGTTGGTTATACAGTAGATTTCAAAATTTGTGAAACTCCTATTTTTGTTCCAACTTATTTTAAAAATGAATTAATCAAGGCTTGTAAAGATATTTTGGCACAAATGGATAGCCCAAAATATAGAAATCATATTCACAAGGCAGTTCCCGAACAAATTTTTGTGCCAAATGATACCGAACAACCTGTGTTTTTGACACTTGATTTTGCGGTGTGTGATGTTGGTACAGATAAAGTAATGCCACGTTTGATAGAAATGCAAGGATTCCCGTCTTTGTATTGTTTCCAAAATTTTTTGAATAATAGCTATCGGAAACATTATGAAATTTCGGATAATCTAACACATTTTTTTGGTAAATATACCGAAAAAGATTATATGCAAATTATGCGGGAGGTTTTGGTAGGAGAGTCGCCTGTCGAAAATACTATTTTATTGGAAATAGAACCCGAAAAACAAAAAACACGGATAGATTTTACTTTTACCGAAGCATATTTAGGTATTCGGTCTGTATGTATTACCAAATTACGAAGTGAAGGCAAAAAATTATATTATGAAAGAGATGGACGTAAAATTTGGATAGAAAGAATTTATAGCCGTTTGATTTTTGATGAATTATTGCTCAAAAAACAAAACTTAGATATTCGAGTAGATTTACATCAAGAATGGCAAGTAGAATGGATTGGACACCCAAATTGGTTTTGCAAAATGAGTAAATTTACCTTGCCATTTATTGATAGTGAATATGTGCCAAAAACAGAATTTTTGCACGAAATCAAGCAAATCCCAGAAGATTTGGAAAATTATGTACTCAAGCCTTTATATTCTTTTGCGGGTTCAGGAGTAAAATTTGATGTAAAAAAAGAAATGATTGACGAAATTCCTGATAATCAACGCCATAACTTTATTTTGATGCGAAAAGTAAATTATGCACCAATTATCGAAACTCTTGACCAACCTGCAAAAGCCGAAATGCGTATGTTATGGTTGCGTCATAAAGGCGAAGATAAAATGCTAACCAATTTAGTAAGATTGAGTAAAGGCAAAATGCTTGGTGTAGATTTTAACAAAGGAATGAATTGGGTAGGTGGTTCTCTTGGTTATTTTGAAAAAGAATAAACCAATTTGTTTGGTAAATGGGAATATATACCATATTTAATCTGTGCAATGTTTTATACCGATTAGCCCAATATATCTACTAAAACATAGGATATATTCCCATTCTGTAACATAATTTCTGCTAAATAGTAATAAAAATACGATTGCGGTATAATTTTTATACGTAAAAGATATATCTTTGCAGAGATTTGCGTATGGACAGACAAAATATGAGAAAGAATTTTTTTACTACCTTCAAAGTTTGGAATTTTGGAGTGGCTTTTGGAATAATTTTAGGGGTTTGGAATAGTACAAGTCTTTTTGCACAACAAACCCCACTTTTTAGCCAATATTTTAATAACCCGTTTATTTATAATCCAGCTTGGGCAGGTTTAGACAAATTTGGCTCGGCTAATTTATCCTATCGAAACCAATGGGAAGGAATGCCATCAGCACCTGTTACCAACCAATTTACTTTAGATATTCCTTTTTATCAATATAAAGCAGGAGCAGGATTGAATGCCTATTATGAAAAAATAGGTTTATTCACAACTACTAAAGTACAAGCAAGTTTTGCTTATCATTTGTTTCCTTTGTATGAAAATTCTTCTACATTTTCCTTTGGCTTAACCGCAGGATATGTAGGAACTCGTATGGACTTGACCAATGTTTATGTCCATAACCCTGGCGACCCTCGTATTGTGAACAATACAGGAGATTATCAAGGCGTAGAATTTTCTTTTGGTATAAATTATAAATACAAAGACAAATTTCAAATAGGTTTGGTTGCACCACAATTTGTAACCGCAGGTATCCGTCCTGTAGATGGTGCAGAAAATAACCTAAACTTGGTAAGTCATTATTTGCTTACGGCAAAATGTACCCTAAAAAGCTATGACGAAATGCACCGCATAGAACCTATGATTATGCTTCGCAAAGCTCCACGTTCTCCGCTACAGTTTGATATTGGCGCACAATATACCTACAATAACACACTTTGGGGCAGTGTTGCCTATCGTGCGGATTATACAGTTACTGTAGCAGCAGGTATTCATCTCAAACGGTTTAGAGTAGGTTATGCAAGAGATTTTTCGACAGGGGCTTTGGCAGGTGTTGCAGGCAGTTCCAACGAGTTGATGGTGGGTTACAAATTCGGATTTTTGCCAACTTATACTTATGATGGCAAAAAAGGTAAATCTAATACCAAAATAAAACGCAAAATTATGCACCCATCTAAAGTAGGTCCTCTACCAAAAGATGTGTATAAAAGAAATACGCCGAAAAAAGCACCAAAAGGATATAGAAAAAATTAAGATTTTGTAAAATTATTCTCTTTTTGCTAATAAAGTTTAGATTTTCTACATCTTTAAGATTTGGAAAATCTAAACTTTATTAGTTTTAACGTGAACTACGGATACCGTATATTCGCCTTTAGGCGAATGAGTCAGGTAAATTGAAAGAAAAATAGTAATTATTTCTCAAAATTTGTGAATTTATAACCAAGTTCATTTTTATCCTTACATTTCATTCGCCTAAAGGCGAATATACGGTTGCTACGCAACTTATTTATTATATATTTTACTTGTAACTTGGTGATTATCAATAAAGTAATCCGTAGTTCACGTTAGTTTTATGATGTTTAAATTTTGTAATTATTGCCCAAATTTTTGCCACAAATCAGGTCTTCTTGCCTTTGTTCTTGCTACAGATTGTTCCAAACGCCATTCATTTATTTTTGCTTCGTGTCCAGATAACAATATTTCGGGAATTGCTATTCCTTCAAATTCGGCAGGTCTTGTAAATACAGGAGGAGCTAATAAATTATCTTGAAAAGAATCTGTCAAAGCCGAAGTTTCGTCAGATAAGACCCCAGGTAATAACCGAATAATAGCATCAGATACCACAGCCGCCGCCAATTCGCCACCCGAAAGAACATAATCTCCAATACTAATTTCTTTGGTAATAAATTTTTGTCTAATTCTATCATCTACACCTTTGTAATGCCCGCACAAAATGAGTAAATTTTTTTGTAAAGAATATTGATTTGCCATACCTTGCGAAAACTGTTCGCCATCAGGAGTCATATAAATTACTTCATCATACTCTCGTTGTGCTTGTAAATGTCTAATGCAAGTAGCAATAGGTTCTGCCATTAGCACCATTCCAGCACCACCACCAAACGCATAATCATCTATTTGCTTGTGTTTGTAATTGGTATAGTCCCGAATATCATGCAAAACTACTTCTACCAAACCTTTTTGCTTGGCACGTAATAAAATAGATTGATTAAACGGACTTTCTAATAATTTTGGAACACAAGTAATAATATCAATTCGCATATTTTTATAACCTTTTGTTAAATATTTCGTTGTTACTTATATAAATACTAATAATGCTACAAATTTGCAACTAATAAGTTGTTTTTTATAAATTTGTCTTGTAATTTGTGCAATAATTTTTAATATCTTATGGCTACCAAGAAGTTTACCACTGTCATGCTAATAGATGACAACGAAATAGATAATCTCATCAACCAAAAAATGATTGAGGCTGCAGTAATAACCGAGCATATTTTTACGCACTCAGGTGCCAAAAGTGCCATAGAGTTTCTAAAAAATGCAGAAAAAATAATGAAATTTAGTGCCAATATTTTGCCAGAAGTTATTTTCTTAGATATCGATATGCCTCTGATGGACGGTTTCCAATTTCTCGACGAATTTGAAAAGTTGAGTGCAGAAACCAAAAAATATTGCAAAATTGTTATGCTTACCTCCTCCATAAATCCACAAGACCTTAATAAGTCCAAAGGATATGTCTATGTTCGTAAGTTTTTGAATAAGCCATTAAGTCAAGAAAGTTTAAAAAATTTAGATTTTGCTTAAGACTTCGGATATATTTTGTAAACTAAAATAAAGAAACAAGGAACAAAATCACTTGCTTGTTTGTTTCAAATCAAATATAAAATACATACACAAATAAATTTATACAACAATGGCAAAAGCACTTGTAGCAAATGAAGCAAATTTTGAGTCTTTAATTAATACGGATAAACCTGTTTTAATAGATTTTTGGGCAGAATGGTGTGGCCCATGTCGCATGATTGGACCTGTTGTCGAGGAATTGGCACAAGAAATGGCAGGCAAAGCCGTTATCGCAAAAGTAGATGTAGATAGCAATCCTAATCTTTCTGTGCAATATGGTATTCGTAGTATTCCTGCAATTATGGTGTTCAAAAATGGCAAAGTAGTAGAAAAAATGGTTGGTATTCAACCAAAAGCAGAATTAGAAAAACGTATTAATGCACATTTATAAAAAAAATGTAGTGCAGACTACCCATCTGCACTACATTTTTTGTCCCTCCCCAAAAAGCCGTTTTATTTACATTATTCCATTTTCCACTCTATTTTTGTATCTATTGGGCTACGTTTTGCAAGAGTTTTTTCTTTGTTGCTAATACCAATATAGAAAAATCCAAGGCAACGGTCTTTGTTGCCAAGCTCCAAAAATTGGTGCATTTCTGGGCTAAAAGTTCCATTTCCTGTACTCCAATATCCACCTAAATTATAGGCATTTACAGATAAATAAATGTTTTGCACAGCACAAGCTACAGCACAAATTTCCTCTATTTCTGGCACTCTTTCAGCTTCGTCTCGGTGCATACAAATAGCAATGCAGTGTGAAACTTTTTTTGCCATTTCCCCAAATTTATTGTATTTTTCTTGAGAAAAAAGGTCTTTAGGGGTATTTTGCTGGTAAATTTCAGCCATTTTATTGCATAGTTTTTCGAGACCTATTCCCGAAAAAACCTTAAAACGCCAAGGCTCTGTTAATTTATGGGTTGGTGCGTAGCTTGCATTTTCCAAAATATCTTTAATTAAGGTATTGGATACTTTTTCGCCTGTATAATTGGCAAGGAAAGTAGAACGGCGGCTACGGAGAAATTCGTTGATAGAAGAATGGTCTTGCATGGTATGTGGATAAAAATTATGCGTAGCAAAAAGCTACGCATATAAATATGGTTGTCAAAGATTAATGTTCTACGCCACCTACGCCATGAATATGTCCATGCGTTATTTCTTCTTTTGTAGCCTCGCGAATATCCATTACTTTTCCTACAAAGTGTAGTTCTTCGCCTGCCAAAGGGTGATTAAAATCTAACATCACAGATTCCTCAGTAACTTCTACAATTTCGCCGTCCATTGGATTGCCAAATTGGTCTTGCATAGGCAACACTCGTCCTATTTCTAACATTTCTGCTGGCACTTCTGCAAACATTTTGCGGTCAAATTGATGCACAAATTCCTCATCATATTCGCCATAACCATTTGCTGCAGTCAAGGTAAAATCAAAAACTTCACCTGCCATTAAACCTTGTAAACTTGCTTCAAAAGATGGAAGAACATTCTGAGAGCCATGTAAATACATGAAAGGTCTGTCTTCGTTTGCTTGGTCAACTACTTGTCCACCTGCTACAGTAAGTGTGTAAGTTAAACTTACCACTTTGTTATTTTCTATAGTCATAATAATTAGTATTTGCTAATTTTTTAATATTTTCTTACAAAACTATTCTATAAAATTCTAAAAACAAGAAATTGTATATTTCGTTTTGCACTACTTTGTAAAAAGCAGCTTTTTAGCTATACACTAATTACGGTGCAAAAGTATAAGGAAAAAAATAAATTTCCAATAGATTATCAATAAATATCCAGCAAAGCCAACAGGCTTGTAAAGATAGTTCATTTATGAACTTAAAACTGTACATTTTCGTACATTTTTTAAGCTATTTTTAAAGTTATTTTTTGTAATTATTTGATAATCAATAAGTTATAATACTTGGCAT
>JBIKRY010000198.1:0-8981 GCA_044348925.1 Bernardetiaceae bacterium | reverse complement strand
ACGCCCTTTGTTTTCCTCTCTAAATTGTGCATAGATTTGCATAGTTTTGCTTGGTTGATAGGTAAACCGCAACAAATATTCATAGCCTTGCGAAGGTGCATCTACCAAAAACTTGAGCCACGCAAAATAAAAGGAATCAAAATAGGCTGCAACAGTGATTTTTTTGATTGGCTTAATTTTTATTCCCCAATAGGTGCCTATTTCATTAATATTTCTTGTGTTTTCGGAAAAAGCATTGCCATAAAAACTATGAAAATTTTTGTCATATCGTCTGTGTACAAACGACAAATCTACTTTGCTGCTAAGGGCTGCGACAAAACCCGAAACTAATCCTGTGCCACCACTTGCCGAACTTGCACCTTCCCCAAAGAAATTAAAATTCCGCCAATTATACGAAAAATTCCCACCAATATTGTAGTTAGAAGTTCCCGAAAATTCATATTGATTATAGTTGCGTTGAATGGGGGTAATTGGATTAGAAAAAATATTTTGTAAAAATGTAAATCCTGATTCTAAGTTTTGGTTTTTGCTTTTGTAGGCTATATGTAAGCCGTATGATAATTCTTGTAATTGATTTTTCTTTGTAATTTCAGCTTTTGTGCGATGAAAACCTGTAACAAGAATACTATTTGCAAAAGCATCTGCCTCCGAATCTCCCAAACTATCTAAAGAACTTAGTTGCACATTCGCATCTTGATGGCGGTAAGACACAAATGGCGTAAGGACAAATCTTTTGGAAAGTTGGTAACTTGTTGCAATCCCACGAAAAAAGCCTCCTTCCAGCACCGAACTATAAGGGCGTATGCCTATGGTACTTCTGCGGACTGTCAAAACGGTTTCTGCACCTTTGCCAATCGCAAAACCACCACTCAAAAGCAAGCCTTGTCCTATTTGAATTTGATAATCTCCGACCAAAAAAGTTTTAATTTTTTTACGATTATAGATAGCAACGTGAAAAGATGTAAAATCAAAGCCAAGTTTTTTGTTAAAATCAAAAGTTTCGCCTGCATCTGTTTCGGCAGTCATTCCAATACTAAAATCTTTGGCGTGGGAAGTACGAAAACGCAAGTAATATTTGTTTGGATTACCTAAATAACGACTCAAAGGTTGCCCTAAAGTATTGGTATCTGCTTTTGAAAGTGTTGTATAGCCTTTGCGTTGTTCCAAATCACGTTCTAAACGTAGTATCAAAAATCTATTTTCTTCGCTAACTATACGTTGCCATAAACTACGAGCATCTTGGCTAAAATTACTTTCGTCAAGGGTTACAAAAGGCAAAATCTTTTTAATAATATTATTATCAAAATTCTCAATAGCTTGCAATTCATAAATAGACAATAATTTCCCATTTTTTTCTCTATATGCCAAAAAATTATTTATTTGAACTTCAGATAATACATATAAAGATTGTAATTCCTGTCTTTCGGCTTCATTCAAATCTAAAGGATTGGTATAAAGTTGAAATAATGTTTCGTATGCATCGGCATAATTAAGGTTATCATCTTGCACAGCAAACAAAGATTGAATAAAAGCATCTATGTCAAAATTTTCGAGTTTTTCGGTTTTGTCTTGCCCATATATAGCTATTTGTGTGCAAAAATACAGGATAAATAGGAGTATTTTTTTCATAGGTCTTGCAAAAAAGAATCAAATCAATGAAAATTTGTAAGGAATATAGCTTGCTTAGAGTAGTTATTGTAATTCGAACAAATATATTTTAAAACAATTAAATTAGCAAATTTAACAATATTTATTGCCATTTCCTTGTAATAATCTAAGTTACAAAGCTAACTATAGCAAATTTTGTAGGTTTTTTGCTATAAAATAATTACTATTTTTCTTTCAATTTACCGTATATTCGCCTAAAGGCGAATATACGGTATCCGTAGTTCACGTTAAGTAGGATTTTCTATTATTTTTTTCTATCTTTATAGGTGAATATATATTACTTACATTGCGTTTGCTAAATCTATTTTTATGAGTTATTTACACTATATTGGAACTGCTGTACCGCAGAATAGTTATACACAGGAGGAGGCTTTAGCCGAATTGGTGGAGGTTTTGGAACTTGATGCGGTGGCATTACGCAAAACCAAAATGCTATATCGAAACAGTGGTATTAGCAAACGACACACAACGCTAAACAATTTTTTTACCTATTTTAAACAAAAAGATACGCCAACTATTTCGCAACGAATGGCTTGGTTTTGTCAAGATGCTCCAGCACTTGCTATCCAAGCTATTCGAGATTGTGTGCCACAAAACTTTGATTATCAAACTATTACGCATTTGCTTACGGTAACTTGCACAGGATTGTCGGCACCAGGTTTGGATATTGCATTGGTCAAAGCCTTACAATTACCGAGTAATATTCATCGAAGTTCTGTAAATTTTATGGGTTGTTATGCGGCTTTTCACGCCTTAAAACAGGCAGATTATATTTGTCGTGCTGATAGCAAAGCTGTTGTGTTGGTGGTTTGTGTTGAGCTTTGTTCTTTGCATTTGCAATTAAAAGATGATGAGGATAACACAAGGGCAAATCTTTTGTTTTCTGATGGTGCATCGGCTGCTTTGGTAAGTGCAGACGAAAATATGCACCATTCCAAATCCTTAAAAATCAAGCATTTTTATTCTGATATTATTGCAAAAGGCGAAACAGATATGGCGTGGAATATTACCGAAACAGGTTTTCAAATGAAATTAAGTGCCTATATTCCGCAATTAGTAGAGCAACATATAACAGAGTTATTACAAGCCGCATTACATACAACACAGACCAAGCAAGAAGCAATAAAATATTGGGCTATTCACCCTGGAGGACGCAAAATAGTGGATAATGTAGTCAAAGTATTGCAATTAGAAGCTATACAAGTAGCAGCAGCTTATAAAACCTTAGAAAATTATGGCAATATGTCGTCTGCAACTATTTTATTTGTGTTAAAAGAAATTGCCACACAAACAAAAGAAACCATCAAAACAACAGAAAAAGAACTTATTTTTGCTCTTGGTTTTGGTCCTGGATTGACTATAGAAAGTCTTTTGTTGGAAAAATCATAGACAACCAATAGATAATTAGGTTTTCCGCATCAAAATTTTAAAGTAAGGTTTATGTAATAAAATTCGTCTTACTGCTAAAATATTGAACACAGAACACGCAGATTTACACAGTTTTTCTACTTATATTACCTTCATTAACTTATATTTTTTTATGTATCTATGTTACTATGTGGTTAAAATAATTTTGATGCGAAAAACCTAATAGCTAATATTTTCGCAAATCTAAAATAGTTTTTAGCTTGTAATTATATGCCTTATAACCTAAACCCAATTACCATTTGGTCGTCTGTTTGTATTCTTGTGCCTCGCCAACCTTGAATTTCACGTCTAAGTATGGTTTCTTGTGCCGATGGTTCGAGGTGGTGAATTTGTAACAAAAAGTTTCTGAATCTTTTAGACATATATTTTCTGCCTTCTGCTCCACCAAATTGGTCTTGATATCCATCTGAATACATATAAAAAATATCTCCTTTTTGATAATTAATGATAGTATCTGTATATTTTTTTTCCTCAAATTGGAAACCACCAATCGGAAAACTATTTCCTTTGATTTGGTGTAATTCTTTATTACTCACATAACAAAGAGATTGATTGGCTGCTGCAAAGTGAATTTCTTGCTTTTGTTCATCAATCACACACACTGCCATATCCATTCCGTCATGCATTTTTCGTTTGGTTTCGGAACTTTGTTTGTTCATATTTTCTTGCACTCCTTTGTCCATTTCGACCAATATTTCTCTTGGATTTGTAATATTATTGGTCAAAATTACTTGATTCAACAAGGTATTTGCCATCACAGTCATAAAAGCCCCTGGTACGCCATGCCCCGTACAATCGATGCTAACAATGATTTTAAGGTTATTTTTTTGTGTAAACCAATAAAAATCTCCGCTTAGTTCATCTTTTGGATTAAAATATACAAAAAAATCGGGCAATGCTTCCAAAATATTTTTTTTATCGGGCAATATTGCCTCTTGTATTCTGCGTGCATACCGTATGCTATCTGTAGTATGTTCGTAAAGTTTTTCGAGTTTGTGTTTTTGTCGCAAAATTTCTTCGTGTTGCACCGCAATTTCTTCAGATTGTGCTACAATTTCGTTGGTTTTGCTTTGTAATTCCACATTAATTTTTTCTAACAAAGTGTTTGCTTTTTGTTTTGCACGAAAACGAAAATAGAAAATAGTTGCAATCGTGAGCAAAAATAATATTCCCGAAAACAACTTAAATCTAAAACTTTTGGCTTCCAATTCTTGTTGATTAATTCGTAATTGTTTGATAGCATTTTCTTTGTCCAATACGGCTATTTCGTTTCCGTCTCCTGTCCGTATTTCTGTATTTCCATTGTCTTGCAATTCGGTTACAAATTCCGAAATATCTGCCCCCAAATATTTTACTGTAATTACATTTACACTATCTTTAAAATTGATATTATTAAAAAACTCTTTGAGTGGCTCGTCCCAGCTTGTTTTGGCAGGCAACAGAAATCCATAGCCGTTGTCATTACTTTCCATAAACCACTTATGTCTTTTTATTTTTTCGCCTTCTTTCAACGCCAATAAATAAGATGGTAATTGCACATAACCAAATGTCTTATCAGACTGTGCTATTGCTTGAATAATTTGGTCATTATTTCTTACGTGCTGAATTTCGAGGGTTGGGAGTATTATTTTTTTGAGTTTTTCGTAATAATATTCATAGCTCGAATTTACGATACTTACGGCTTTCATTTTGCCAAATACTTCTCGGAAAGTGTCTATATTATCACAGTTTTTTATGTTTTCGTTGGTAATAATTACCGAAATATCGGACATATATGGCGGGCTATATTTGAATTGGTGTTGCTTATCTTCGTTAATATTTACTGCACCAATGCCAATGCTACCTCTGTCGCCACGTCCTATTGCTTGGTGAAATGCCTCTGTAGATTCTGCTTTTTTCCAAACCAATTTTATATTTACGTGGTGTTTTACTTTCAAATAATTACGAAATTGTTGCAACAAATCATATTCTATGCCTTGTAATTCGCCATCTTCATTGGTATAAATAAAAGGTTTGTTTTCATAATAATATACAATTAAAATGCCTTCAGACTTCATAAAACGAACAGCTTCCCAACCATTTCCTCTTACATAGTCTTGGTTATCTTGGGCTACTACTTGGTGGAGCATAGCCAAAAATAATATACTACAATATATAAATAATTTCATAATACGATTGCGAAAATAAATACTTTATAAAACTTACTACTACAATAAATACCAATTACTAAAATAGTATTTTCTAAAATATGTGGAAATATAAAAAATTTAGAAAAAAATGCCACAAATACTTTAGACAGTCTTCCAAAACACACAAAAATAAACAATAAGACCTACAATTTGTAGAATAAGATTTATTATCAATCAAAAATAATGCTTGTTTTGCAAAGCAAGTATTCAATCAAAATTAATCATACATAGATTATCTATTTGGGCTAAGTTATTTTAGTTTTGTTAGTTTTCCTATGAATTAGTTTTTTAGTCCAATTTATCTTCTATTTTGTTTGCTGCTTGTCTTTCTTTGCGTAAGGTGTAAATATAAAAATTTTCTACTTTTTCTCTTGCCCACGGAGTTTTGCGGAGAAAAGTAAGGCTGGACTTGATACTTGGGTTTTCGGTAAAACAACGGATAACTATTCTTCTGCCCAACTCTTCCCAACCATAAGAATTTACCAAATGTTGCAGTATCATTTCTAATGTTTTTCCATGCAAAGGATTGTTTTTTTGGTCTGCCATATTTATTGACGTATAGATAGACAAAGTAAATAGAAATTTTTTATATTTCCATTTAATAAACAAATTTTTAATTTGTTTTGCTCTGGCAATAAGATAAGAAATTGCAAAATCAGTAAAAAATAAAGATAATTTTCTATTTCTCCATAAATTTACATAACTTTAGATGTTAATTTTAAAAATCATATAACTTGAACCGCAATACAATACGTTTATTAGTGGTATTGGCTACATTTTCCATTATTGGTATTGTAACCACACAACTTTTTTGGCTCAACAAAGCCCTTGATATTCACGAAAAACAGTTTAATAGGTCGGTTACGATTGCCTTGCGAAGTGTTGCCAAACGGCTTTTTGTGTATAACAACCAAACACTGCCCAACGAAAATCCTGTTACACAACTCACAGATAATTATTTTGTGGTAAGGTTAAATGATGTGATAGATGTAAATCTGTTGGACTTGTTTCTGAAAGAGGAATTTGCAAAACGATATGTAAAAGCCGATTTTGAATACAGTATTTATGATTGTTCGAGTGAAAATATGGTTTATGGCAATTATGTAAGCTATGATAGCACCCAAACAACCTTCAAAAGACAAGTAAATCTGCCCAAATGGGACAAAGCTGCCTACTATTTTGGCGTGCATTTTCCTGCTCGTGTGAGTGTATTAATTGGAGAAATGCAGATTTGGATTTTTACTACATTGGTATTGTTGTTAGTAATTGTATTTTTTGCTTATGCTTTGTTTATTATTTTGAAACAAAGACGTTTGAGTGAAATCCAAAAAGATTTTATCAATAATATGACACACGAATTTAAAACCCCTATAGCCACGATTAGCATTTCGGCAGAGGTACTAAAAAATCCCAAAATAGCCGAACAACCCGAAAGACTGCGAAGATATGCAAGTATTATTTTGGAAGAAACCAGCCGTTTGAAAACTCAAGTAGAAAGTGTTTTGCAAATTGCGGTCTTGAGCAACAGAGAAATAAAGCTAAAAAAAGAAGAAGTGGATATGCACCTAATTATAGAAAAAGCTACGCAAAGCATAAAACCTGTGTTGGATATACACAAAGGAATTATTAGTTACCAGAATTTAGCAACAAATGGCATTGTAGTAGGAGATATTTTGCATTTGACCAATATTGTATATAATTTGTTGGATAATGCTGTCAAATATTGCGAAAAAACTCCCAACATACAGATAACTTTGACCAATGAAAAAACTAATTTGATACTAACTATCAAAGACAATGGAATAGGAATTAGTAAAAAAAATAGGAAACAAATTTTTGATAAATTTTATCGTGTACCCACAGGCAATATACACAATGTAAAAGGATTTGGCTTGGGCTTAAACTATGTTGCGTTGATGCTAAAAGCACACAAAGGAACTATTGCTGTAGAAAGTACACTTGGCGAAGGTAGCACGTTTAGAATTACATTACCTCTAAAACAAGGCTTAGAATAAAATGAAAGTCTGTTTGTGCATGGTTTATCAGTAGGCATAAATAGCTGTCTGTTATTTGTGAAGGAAAATCTGTCTATTCATTTCATAGCTCGTGCTATTCAAAACTTCTTTAATAAGTTTGCCATTTTGAGTTATTCTAAAATAAGCAACACTATCCCATGTACAAAAACTTTTTACTTTTGTATCAAAACGCAATGTATCTGTTTTATTACCTAACTTTACATATAAAACATGGCTTGTTGGCACATTAGCACCAAAAGATAGATTCGTAAAAATCATATTACCTATTACGCCAAAGCCCCTATCTTCTGCATTTTTTCTAATTTCATCAGTATCCATTTTTATCAAGGTTTGTTGCTCATTATAAATTTTAATACCTTGTGGATAATAAATATATTTGCCTTCAGGCATTATTTTGATAAAAAAGTGAAACTCTGACCTTATTATATTAGGAACAGGTGTCGTAGCCTGCGGATTATCTGCCATACTTCCACAAGGTACTTCTTCTTTACAGCTACTATTACCTACTACAAAGGCAAGAAAGGTAGCAAAAATGATTTTTTTCATAATTTTAAATTTGTTTAAAGGAGTTACTAAGAACATTACAAAATTATACAAAATATTTCTAATAATGTTAGTGATTTTGTAATTTTATTTTGGGTGAAGTTTGGGCAAATAAAGTAGGCAAACTACTTGCAAAAACAAGTAAAAAAATGCTTAAAAATTTTATTAAAATTATTTTCATGTTTATAATTTTGTTGAAATGTAAGAATATTAATTTTTTAGGTAAATAGTAATACCATCACTATAAGCAACTTTGGTAAGATTATTAATAATAATATCCCGTGTTTTCATAGAGTTTTGTGTGGTTTTTAGATAACCTATGCTGTCTTCTTTGCAAAAACTTTTAATATGGGTATCAAAACGTAAAGTATCTTTTTCGCCTTTGAGGTCAAAATAGAGAGTATGACTTGTTGGCACATTTGCCCCAAAAGCAGGGTTTGTAAAAATATATTCGCCTTTTATAGTAAAAGCTATTTTAAGACTCTGGAAATTTTGTTCGTCATAAAGCTCGATAGGTAGCAATTTTTGTTGAGCATCATAAACTTTCATTTCTTCACGAAGATATCTTATATTTTGCCCTTTTTTATCTTTAATATAGAAACAAGTGTTATCTAAACGTAAAGCAGGTCGAAATTTAGGGCTATCTGCCGAAGGGTTGTTTGTGCCTTCACAAGGGTTTACTTCTTTTTCTTTACAGCTACTATTACCTACTACAAAGGCAAGAAAGGTAGCAAAAATGATTTTTTTCATAATTTTAAATTTGTTTAAAGGAGTTACTAAGAACCTTACAAAATTATCCAAAATATTTCTAATAATGTTAGTGATTTTGTAATTTTATTTTGGGTAAAGTCTGGGCAAATAAAGTAGGCAAACCCAAGTAATAAGACAAAAAAATTCTGCTTTTCTTTTGGTGATGGATTAAGGTAAATGTAAGTTGCATAGTTGTATCGTAGGTTTCAGCCTCCTATCGATTACCCACAAGTTGAACTACCAACCCCACCCCCTGCCCCTCCCCTTTTGGGAGGGGAGTTTTTACTTGCTTTGCAAGTAAATTTAACTCTCCAAGAGAGTTTTTCTCCCCTCCCAGAAGGGGAGGGGCAGGGGGTGGGGTTGGTAG
>JBIKRY010000197.1:0-8990 GCA_044348925.1 Bernardetiaceae bacterium | reverse complement strand
GGGGAGTTTTTACTTGCTTTGCAAGTAAATTTAACTCTCCAAGAGAGTTTTTCTCCCCTCCCAAAAGGGGAGGGGCAGGGGGTGGGGTTGGTAGTTCAACTTATGGGTAATCGATAGGACTAAAGTCTATACTACAAATAAAAAAACTTACAAAATGAAATATTTTACAACCGTACACGACATAAAAAATGTGGATACTTTGGTGCAGGAAGCACTAAGTATCAAGAAAAATCCTTACGCCTTTTCTGATTTGGGCAGGAATAAAACCATTGGGTTGCTGTTTCTAAACCCAAGTTTGCGTACCCGACTAAGCACCCAAAAAGCTGCTATGAACTTGGGAATGAATGTGATAGTGATGAATGTGAATGGAGATGGCTGGGCTTTGGAGTTGGAAGATGGGGCAGTGATGAACGGAACTTCGGTAGAACATATCAAAGATGCTGCTGCGGTTTTGGGGCAATATTGCGACATCATTGGGGTTCGGTGTTTTCCTACTTTGCAAGACAGACAGGCAGATTATAGCGAAAAAGTGTTGATAAACATTATGAAATATGCCAATGTGCCTGTGGTGAGTTTGGAAAGTTCCACGTTGCACCCCTTGCAAAGTTTTGCTGATGTGATTACGATAAAAGAAAATTGGAAAAGTGAGGCAAAACCAAATATTGTATTGACTTGGGCTCCTCACATTAAACCATTGCCTCAAGCTGTTGCTAATTCTTTTAGCGAATGGATTAGTGAAATTGATGCAAATTTCACGATTGCACAACCCAAAGGCTATGAATTGCATACAGATTATACCAAAAAAGCAAAAATTACCAACAATCAAGATGAGGCTTTGCAAAATGCGGACTTTGTCTATGTAAAAAATTGGTCGAGTTATGCGGATTATGGGCAAATGCCACTTGTTGAGGGAAATTGGTTGCTTACCAAAGAGAAAATGGCACTTACCAATAACGCAAAAATTATGCATTGTTTACCTGTTCGTAGAAATGTGGAATTGAGTGATGAGTTTATTGATAGTCCGACTTCTCTCGTGCAACAACAGGCAGGAAACCGTTTGTATGCGGCTCAAGCTGTGTTAAAAATGATGTTGCAAGTTCATTAACAAAATATGGAGATTATATTATAGCTAATTTTATAAGATAATCTCTACATTACATGGCAAATTTATATTAGACTTCTTGCGAAAACCTTTTTGATGTTAAAAACGCAGTTTTGTCATTCTTCGCTACACTCAGAATGACAAAGACTTTGGCAAGAAGTCTATTACACTAAAGCCAATTTTTCTGCCAATGCTTTGCCTTTGTGCATGGCATCTGCCAACGAAACTCCTAAATTCCAATTTGCACAAACAAATATTTGTTGTTTTGCTAAATTTTCAATTTGCTTGTCGGTTTCCAACATTGCTTCATCATATTGAGGAATGGCATTTTTCCATCTTGTAATGCGTTGTAAGATAGGTTTTTCTGTAATTTTATATAACTTATTAAGTTCTTCGTTTAATTTTTCTACTAATACTGCATCATCTAAAGCTGCTTTTTCTGGTGCTACTGCCCCTCCAATAAAACTTGTAAGCATAATTTCATCTATTGGGCAACGATTTTCGACTACGCTGCTTGTCCAAATAGTGCCTGCCGAAAACGCATTTTCAATTTTTGGATGCAAAGCCCCAAATCCATCGAGTTGCAAACCAACTGCCGACTTTTTAAAAACAGAATGTACAACTGTCAAAGGTGGATAATAAATTTTTTGTAATGCTTTAGCAAATTCGGGAAATAGTTGTGCTACAAATTCCTGCGTTTGAAAACTTGGCGAAGTGATAACAATATTATCAGCTTGTAAGGTAATATGCTTATGGATAGATTCTATATTTTGGGAAATTTCTTGGGCAGTTATGGTATATTTTTTTGTATCTGCTTGCGTGTTATCGGTTGTATGTTTAATGGAAATAACTTTGGTTTGGAAACGAATGTTTAAGTTTTTTGCTATAGCTTTGGGCAGAGTTTCCATTCCTTCTCTAAAATTTAAAGATAATTTTCTTTGTGCCGATTTATTTTTGATAAAACCTTTGAGAATAGAACCGTATTGTTTTTCAAGGTCGAGGAGTTGTGGAAATGTTTTGGCTATGAGTAATTTTTCAGGATTTCCTGCATAAATACCCATTACAAAAGGATTTACGGCATATTCTACGATTTCCTTTCCAAAATGACGGTCAAAAAATTCTGCAACAGTTTCTGCCTCTGGCGAAGTTGTTTTATTGGCAAACTCTTTTAAAATTTTGTATTTGGTTTTCCACGAAAAAAAATTATTCCACAGTAAAGCTGGTGGCGAACTTGGTAAGGCTGCATATTTTCCATTTTTTAGGATATATCTTTTATTACTACTTGTATTAGGGTATAAAATTTGTTCTTGTAAGCCTAAAGTATGCAAAAAATCTACAATTTCTGCATCTGCCAAAATAGAATTTGCTGCCATTTCAAACAAATAATTGCCTTCTACAACAGATTGCAAATATCCGCCAACTCTATTAGAAGCCTCTACTAACAAATATGGTTTCTGTAAACGGTGCAAATGATAGGCAAGCACAAGTCCAGAAATGCCTGCACCAATGATAATAGTCATACGTTGAATATTTTAGGTAAGTGTAAAATTTCTGTACTACCTACTTCGGTACGTAGTACAGAAATTTTACAAACTTAGCTTATTTAGTAATTCCGTTTGCAGCTTTTACATACAATTCGATAGCACCTGTCATAGATGGTGCATTTGGGTGCGGAGCCAAAATATCTAAAATCAAATTAGCATCTGTTACAGCTTTTGCGGTTGTTGTGCCAAAAGCAGCAATTCTTGTACTATTTTGCTTAAAATCTGGAAAATTGGTAAACAAAGATTGAATTCCTGAAGGGCTAAAAAACGCAATTACATCATAATTTACATCAGACAAATCAGACAAATCACTTGCCACTGTTTTATACATAATCACTTCGGTATATTGGTAGCCACTTTTTGCCATAAATTGTGGAATGTCGTCTTTGCGAATATCCGAACAAGGGTACAAAAATTTTTCGTTTTTGTGTTTTTTCATCAATTCTGTCAATTCCATTGCAGTTTTATTGCCACTAAAAATTTTGCGTTTACGAATTACAATATATTTCTGCAAATAATTTGCAGTTTGTTCGGTAATGCAAAAATATTTCATTTCAGCAGGCATCTCATATTTAAACTCTTGGCATATTTTAAAAAAACTATCTACTGCGTTTTTGCTGGTAAAAATTACCGCAGTATGTTCCATAATATTAATTTTTTGCTTACGAACATCTTTCGCAGTGAGTCCTTCTACTTGAATAAAAGGGCGAAAATCAATTTTTAAATCATACTTTTTTGCCAAATCATAATATGGTGATTTATCACCTTCTGGTTTTGGTTGGGTAATGAGAATACTTTTTACGGTTTTAATTCTTTCTGCAAGTGCGGTATTCGCCGCCACAGGTGTTTCTACAACAACAGGAGTAACTTCTTTTGACATAAGGCTAATGAAAACTATTCAAATTTTTCACAAAGATATAAAAATTTTTGCATATACTAAAAAAGGTAGAAATTCTGTACTAAAAAGATATGCAAAAAAGTAAGTTGTAGTGTAAGACATAGATTGAGATAATCTATAGGTTATTAAAGCTGTTTGTAAACCTAATAAAATAATTGTAGTATATCGCAAAAAATTATTTGCAAATGTCCAAGAATCGGGCAAGCTAACCAACATAAGACAAGCAAGTAACAGCATAGCACAAATAATTTGCGAAATGGTGATATATTCCTGCCAATGTAAATTTAGGCTTTGGCGATTAAAATATAAACTTCCCATGCCCGCCACTACTACATATTTTAGTAATACAGTCATTGCCACAGAGCCAAACAAAAATAAAAAGTTATAGATATTGGTCTGTAAAGAATATTTTAATTCGCCAGCTACAGATGGTTTTAAGGCAGCATTATTAGACAATACAAATAAGACAAAAGCTAATGTAATACTATAAAAAATAGTAAACCAAAAAAAAGAAGCTCCTTGCAATCTTTTTATTTGTGTACGGGCTTGCAAAAAATTAGTAAAATTTTTCCACATCAATGACCACTTAAATAATGGCGTATGCACCGAAGAAATAATAGCTACCACCAACAAAACCAATAAACCAATTAATCCAATTACATTATCTTTCCATGTATTTTGCAAACGTGGAACACTTTTTTGGCTGTCTATATTGGTAATAATTTTTCGTAATTGTAAATGTGGTTTTACACTGATGTAAGTTTCGGGCAGTTTATCAAAAATATTTTTTTGATAATAGGTAAGCATCAATAATTTATCTTTATTATTTTTTTGTAAACTATCCATTGCTAAATTTAGCCACTGCTTTTTAGGAAATATATATGCAAGTCTGTGATTAATAAATATACTTGCTGCCGAATCTCCTAAAATATTGATATACAAAGACTTATATTCATTTTTGTTGATATTTACGTGTAATTTATTTACCGAACCATATAAATTTGGAAAATATGGCAAATAGGTTTTTAGTGTTTTGTCATATACCAACCATTGCTCTTCCAATGAATAGACATATAAATCTGAAGTCAGCGAATCTATAGGATTGGCATAACTACTTGTATGAAGTATGTAATAAAATACAAAAAATAAGAGTTTTTTCATGGCAAAATTATAGCAAAATAGGGAAAAGATTGCAGAAAAAAACCACTCTACAGGTTTGCAAAGTGGTTTTGATTATACAATTATTTTGTATCACTGGCAGCTGCTGGTGAGCCTTTTTCCATCATAACTTTACCTTTGTAGTAAAGTCTGTTTTCGTGCCAATAAGCTCTGTGCCAAAGGTGAGCTTCTCCTGTTACTGGGCATACTGCTACAGTTTTTGCGGTTAATGCGTCGTGTGTACGTCTTTTATCCCGTCTTGTTTTTGATATTTTATGCTTTGGATGTGCCATTATTATAAAGTTTTACTATTGTTGATGATTTATTTAGATTTTAGTTTGCAAACTGCAAAACTGTTTATTATTTTATCTGGTAATGTTGTGCAAACTACAATAATTTTTTCAAATTAGCCCAACGGGGGTCTATTGGTTTTTCTTCTTCTATAGTTTCGGTTTCTTCGGTTTCTGAAGTATAGATAAGAATTTCGTCCCCTTCGCTGTCTTCTTCTGCAAATTTTGGGTGCAATTTTTTCATTGGTACTTGCAAGCCAATTAATTCAAAAATTGTATCTGCAAGATTTAATGTTTGCGTATTTTGGGCAATGATAATTACATCATCACTCAATTCTACTGCTTTCAAACCAAATTTGAAAAATATTTTTTCCTCTACGTCTATAGCGTAGTCAAATGGTTCTAAACTTCTATCGCAAATTAATTCTATGCTACCTTGAATGAGAAAGTTTGCGGTAATCATTGTTTCACTTTTGGTAAATTGAACTTTGACTTGGCAATCTCCAGTAGTAAACAAGCTGTTTTCAAAACACTCGAAAAAATCAGCTTTGCACGAAAAATTGTAGTTATATTGTTTATTTTGTAAATTTACAATATGAACTTGGAATGGTGCTAAAATTTTTTCTTTAACTTTTATATCCACTTCTGTATTAATTTGGACTGCAAATATAGAATTTCTTTGGTAATTATACAAAAAAATAGGAGATTTATTTTCTAAGATTTGAGAAAAAATAGATAATACGTAAATAGGGTAGCCATTTGGGGCAAATAAATGTACGGCTAAGTAGTTGTATTAGATAAATTTGCTTTATTTTTAGAAATTATGGCAAATTTTTAGTAATAATATTTACTAATTTTAGCAAGTATTATTACTAAATTAACGTAAACTACGGATTAAAATCTTACTCATCTAAGTTGCATAGAGTTATTCTTCAGTTTTTTTAAAATCTAAAGAAACCGAATTAACGCAATACCTCATTCCTGTCGGATTGGGTCCATCATCAAAAATATGCCCAAGATGCCCACCACATTTGGCACACATAATTTCGGTGCGTACCATTCCGTGACTTTTATCTACAACTGTTTTTATTTTCCCGCCTTTGAGTTCATCAAAAAAACTTGGCCAACCACAATGTGAATCAAATTTTTGTGTCGAGGCAAAAAGTTCTTCCCCACAAGCTGCACAAGTATAAACTCCTGTTTCCTTATGATGCACAAATTTGCCTGTAAAAGGTCTTTCTGTTCCTTTTTGTCGCAAAATATAATATTGTTCTGGAGTAAGAAGTTTTTTCCATTCTTCTTCTGTTTTTTGCACCACTACAGTAGTATCTGTGGTTGCAGTATTTTTTGTATTTGTATCTGTTTTCATATCTTTTTTAGTTTGTGCATTGGAACAACTAAAGACTAACATACAAAGCAATAACAAGAAACTCCCTGCAATAGTTTTCATAAAATTTTTATTTAAGTTTGACGTTTTTTATTTGTACGTAAAAACAAAAAAATATTTCTAAAAAATAACAAAATTTAAGATTTTATTCCAAAGCATTTCTACTTGCTATGCGTAATTTTGCACTTCTTGCTCGTTTATTTTCGGTGATTTCTTCGGCAGTTGCCTCGATTGGTTTGCGGTTGATTGGAGCAAACGGCACATAAAAATTCCCGTAAACATCTTTTTCTATTTCTCCATGAAACTTGCCTTTTTGTATATAATTTTTTACCAAACGGTCTTCGAGAGAATGATAAGCAAGTACCACCAAACGACCATTTGTTGCCATTACTTCGCCTGTTTGCAACAACATTTCTTCCAATGCAGCCAATTCTTCATTTACTTCCATTCGCAAAGCCTGAAAAACTTGTGCTTGATACTTAAATTCGCTAAATTTGGGTGCATACTTGTTGAGAATTGTTTTCAATTCGCTGGTAGTTTGAATAGATTTACTTGTCCTTGCTTGGATAATGCCTTCGGCTAATGTTTTTGCATTGCGAACTTCGCCATACATACCAAAAATTCTATGTAAATTATCTTTACTATATTTGTTGATAATTTCTTTTGCAGAAATTTCTCTATTTCTATCCATTCGCATATCTAAGTCGCCATCAAAACGTGTCGAAAATCCACGTTCTGCGGAGTCTATTTGGTGCGAAGAAACTCCCAAATCGGCTAAAATGCCATCAACTTTGCTACAATTATGCAAACGCAAATATTTTTTGAGATACCGAAAATTAGCTTTGATAAACGTAAAATGTTTATTGGTTATTTGTTTGGCATTGGCGGCTGCGTCTTCGTCTTGGTCAAAGGCATATAATTTGCCTCCATCTAATTTTTCGAGAATGGCTTTGGAATGTCCACCACCACCAAAAGTTAAATCTACATACGTGCCTCGTGGATTAATTGCCAACCCCTCCAAACACTCGGCAAGCATAACAGGAATATGATACATATTTTTGTAATTGTTTATTTTGTAAAGATACGATTCTTTATGGTTAGGTTATGGTAAATACTTTATAGGTTTGATAACCTTTTTTCATCTCAACAAATGCTACTTTACAAATGGTATAAACAGGCACTGCTAAGACCATTCCCAAAGCACCTGCAATGGTAGAACCTGCAAAAATCATTACCAAAATTTCCAAAGGGTGTGCTTTGACACTTTTAGAAAAAATAATAGGTTGTATAATAAAAGCATCTATAATATGCGTAATTCCAAAAGCTAACATAATTTTTATGGATAAGAACAAGAATATTTCCCCATTGCTAATATCTAATTCTGTAGTAGAAATTGCGACAAACCACCCAAAAACTGCACTTGTAATAGGTCCAATAAATGGCACTATATTAATTAAAGCAGCAAAAAGACCTATGGTAATGGCATAATCTACGCCAACTATAATCAAAGCAAAAGAGGTAAGTGTGAAGGTAGAAAGCATTTGTAATAGCAAAGCAAGTAAATAATTAGACATTAATTTTTCTATCTTATACATCGCATTGATAGTAACTTCAAAATATTTGTTTGGAATCAAACTAATAATATTTCGTCTCAATAAACCTTTTTCGAGCAACAAAAACATTGTAATAATGACCACCATAATAGTACCTACAAAAATACTTGTTGCGGTGCTTAATATATTAGGAATTATTTTATCAAATTGAAAACTATCTAAAATTTCGGTCATTTTAAGGTTTACAGTTTCCACCAAAAAACCCTCCTCTCTTTTGATAAAATGATTTTCTATCAACATTTTTTCTATTTCATTGATTGGTTTGCCTATTTTTTCTAATAAGTCTGCAAAATCATTGAATGCTAATATTTTGAGTTGTGCAGTAAATAATGGAATAAAAAGTAATGCAAAAATAGCAATAATGGAAACTAATAAACTAAAAGAAAGCAATACCCCAACTACACGAGGCACTTTGATGCCCATAAAATATAACTTACTTAGATAATCTGTGGGAATTTTTAGAATGGCAGTTACAATAAATGCAATCACAAAATAGCTAACAAGCGTAGAAAAAAACCAAGCAAGTAAACCCAAAATACACGCAATCACTACTGCATTGAGAATTTGACGAGTTAAAAGCATGGGCTACGAAGGAATAGTTAAAAAATTAGGTTGCTTGTTCAAGGACTTATAAGCACAGACTAAAGTCCAATGCTATTAAGCTAAGAAAAATATTTAAACTGCCTTTTTAGCCCTGTAAGGGCGACATATTTATAGCAAAAACAGTCCCAACTCCTCAAAGTGCCGTAGGCACGAAACCTATTTCGTGCCTACGGCACTTTGAGGAGAAGAACTAACTCATACTATAAATATTTCGTGCCTATGGCACTAAAAAACGTAATCCTTAGCTTAATAGCATTGGACTAAAGTCCTATCGATTACCCACAAATTTTATCATTTTTAAGTAATTGATAATCAATAAGTTACAAAAATTAATTTGTAACTTATAAAATTAATTTTATTAAAAGTGTAAAAATTTCATTGAACTACCAACCCCA
>JBIKRY010000196.1:0-9132 GCA_044348925.1 Bernardetiaceae bacterium | reverse complement strand
GAAAATAAAGTCGTGCAGACTACCCCAATAGAACAAACTCCCGAAAAACAACTTACTTCAGATGACAAAGAAAGTCCTGTAATAGACCATAAAATAACCAAAGAAATTCCAAAAGAAATTCCAAAAACAGTTTCCGAACCTATTACCAATACTACACTTAGCAAAACCAATGTAGGCACAGAAGAAGGCAAAAATAAAGACGCAGGTGGCAACAACAATGGCAACAAACCAGGGACGGTAGGAGATATGGGCAATCCTAATGGAGATATAAATGCCGACGCCTTGCTTGGAAATGGCGGTATTGGTGGAGGTGCTTCGTTAGAAATGGCAGGCTGGGTGTGGGACGAAAAACCAATCGTACAGGATAAATCTTCAGAAACAGGAAAAATTGTTTTTGAAATCAAAATAGACGAAGATGGCGAAGTAATTTCTGTAAAAAATGTATATAGTACCGTTAGTCGTTCTGTCGCAAACTTGTACGAAAAAGCTGTATATGACCTTAGTTTTAGCACCACTATAGATAACGCAAAAAGAGCAGCAGTTACAACAGGAAAAATAGTTTTTGTCTTAAAATCTAAGTAATTTTGTGTGTGTTGATTAGCAGACACTTATACCAATAAAACATCTGTTTAAATTTGTCCACTTCATGCATTATAAAATTTCTTGCAGCCTAAAAGTTGTAGTACATTCTATAGCCTTTACCTTGCTCATAGCCACGTACTTGCTTTAGTTATCAGTATGCTGTGATAGTTTTCGGTATAAAAATAAACGAAAAGAAAGATTTTTTTATACCTTTGAAAAATAAATCTTTAACGAATGCAATTTATCTATCCTTCTTTTCTTTGGGCAATGGCTTTGGTGCTTATTCCCATTGCTATTCACCTTTTCAATTTTCAACGAGCTAAAAAGGTGTATTTTACCAATGTTAGCTTTTTACGAGAAATAAAATCCGTTTCTTCTGCCCAAAATAAACTTCGACATTTGCTTGTTTTGCTTATGCGTTGTTTGTTTATTATAGCTTTAGTATTGGCATTTGCACAGGCATATATACCTGCAAATCAAGCACTTAACAGTGCTGGAGGTAGTCGTTTTGTGAGTATGTATCTCGATAATTCTTTTAGTATGCAAGCCGAACAAAACAACAAAAAACTGTTGGATACAGAGATGCAACTTGGCGAGAAAATCATAGGCTTGTTTCCCAAAAATACCCAATTCCAAATTTTAGCCAACGGCACAGAAGGCAGTATGAATTATTTTACAGAAAGTAAAAAAGCTATTGAAAATATTAGCCATACACATTATAGCTCTACAGGACGTAATTTGCAAAGCATTTATAGCAAACAAAAAGTAGCTTTTCGTAACTATGCCAATTCTACCAATAATTTTGTGTTTTGGCTATCCGATTTCCAAAAATCTATGTTCAATCCGTTGAAAATAGCCGAAATGGATAGCAGCAATACATTTTATTTAGTGCCTACGCAAAGTGATGCTATTTCGAATATCTATGTAGATTCTATTTGGTTAGAAAATCCATTTATCAAACTTCAAGAAAACAATACTTTATATGTCAAAATCAATCATTTTGGCAAACAAGGCGTATCCGAAAGAACCGCCAAATTATTTATAAACGGCAAGCAAGTATCCAATGGTACTATCAGCATAGAAGCAAATGGCAATACTACCCTCAAAATGAGTTTTGCAGTACAAGAAAGTGGTGCAAAAAATTGTCGCATAAGCCTCGAAGATAGTCCAATTTTATTTGATAATGACTATTATTTTACCTTACAAGCAGCACCAACTATCAAAATAGTACATCTTACTGCCGATAAAGATAATTTTATCAACAATGTGTATCAACAAGAAACATTTTTTCAGTTGCAAAGTTTTTCTACCAATGCAATAGATTATAATGCTTTACAAACTGCTGATTTGGTTGTTTTGCAAGGTATAGAAACCATCGACCAAGCATTACTAACTGTTTTGCAAAAATTTGCACAGCGAGGAGGTACTTTAGCTATTTTTCCTCACGAAAATAGCAATATAGAATCTTATTCAAATTTAATAGGATTTCCTATACAAATAGTGAAAGGAGAAAAAATAGAACTATTGCCACCAGACACCAAAAACCCATTTTATACAGGTATTTTTGAAAGAATTACTGCCACGATGAATATGCCAATCTGCCAACAAAGCATAGAAATAGGGAATATTGGGCAAAATTTACTAAAATTTAAAAACGAAAAACCTTTCCTAAAATATGTAAATAATAGCCGCAATAAATTATTTATCTGCACAAGTCCCTTAAAAGAAGGTTTTTCAGATTTGGGAAAACACGCTATTTTTGTGCCACTGATGTATAAAATAGCCCTACACGCAACCCGACAAAGCAACAAACTTGCTTACAATTTTGAGGAAGAAATAGCCGAAGTGCAATTAGTAGATAGTTTGGTAAGCAAAAACGATATTTTCAAGTTGCTAAATATAGAAAATCAAACGGAAATTATCCCTGCCCAACGAATAGCAGACGGGAAATTACTCCTCGAAATTCCAAAAATGAATTTGTCGGCAGGAAATTATCAAATTATTCGCAAATCAGACAAGAAAATAGTCAATGCACTTGCATTAAATTACAACAAAACAGAATCTATTGTAGATTGTTATAGCGTAGAAGAATTACAGAAATTATTTGCGAATCACAAAAATGTACAGATTTTTCAAGAAACAGAAACTGCAAATTTTACCACACAATTTCAAGAGAAAAATATAGCCAAACCATTATGGCGTTATTTTATTTTTATTGCATTATTTTTCTTATTGGCAGAAACTTTATTGTTGCGTAGAAAATAAAAGAATATTTCTGTATGAGTACATAAGTTTTGTAGCATCTTTCTAATGCTACAAAACTTACCAAAATTTATGGCAAAAAATCCAATTTATTTAATGCTATCTCCTTGTTATTTGCAAAAAAAATCGTATGTTTGACTAACTGCTATTTTTATGTATCGAAACTTATTTTTTTTATTTATTTTTTCTATGTTTCCGATTAGTTTGCAAGCACAATCTCCAACAGATAGTTTGTTAAATATTTTGCGTACCAAAAAAAATACAGACACTACCTATTTACTTGCACTCGTAGAACTTGCAAATACCTATAGATATGATAAAGCCGACACCTCCCTCCTACTTGCCCAACAATCTTTGGAATTTTCTAAAAAAATAGATTATGCAAAAGGAATAGGTCGTGCAGCACGAGTTATTGGCATTTATTATCGTACAAAAGGCAATTTAGCAGAAGCTATTGTTTTTTTGAAAATCAGTGTAGAAGGATTACAAAAAGCAAAAGACATAGAAGGATTAGCATTTGCTTATAATAGTTTGGCTGCAATTTACAAAAATCAGGCAAATACTGTATTAGCTGTCGAATATTGTTTACAAGCCTTAAAAGAATTTGAAAAAATTAATAACGCCAAAGGCATTGTATATGTCTTAAATAATTTGGTAAATATTTATGTAGAGCAAGGAAATTATGAAAAAGGTTTGGAATATGCCCAAAAATGTTTGACTATCTGTGAAACATTACAAGACAATAAAATGCTTTTTTATTCCTATTTTAATCTTTCCGAAATTTATCAATACCAAAAACAATATGAAAAAGCATTAGGCTATCAACTAAAAAACTTACGACTTGCCGAAAAAGATAACGACAAATCTAATATTGCTTATGCTTGTAATAATATCAGCTTTTTATATATTGCCCTACAGCAATACAATAATGCCTTACCATATTTGCAAAAAGGATTACAAATAGCCAGCGAAATTAAAAGTGAAGAACGAAAAGCTACTTTACTTACAAATTTTGCAAGTTATTATAATAATATACAAGATGCCTCCAAGGCATTTGTATATGCAAATGAAGCATTACAGATAGCAAAAAAACTAAAAAATGTTACCATTATCAATAATGCAGCTTTAGAAAATAGTATAGCAGCTTCCAAAATAGGAAAGTACAAAGATGCCTACGAAAGTTATCAACTCTATAAACAAACTACAGACAGCCTGCAAAACGAAAAAAAATATAAAGAATCTATGCAAAAAGATTTTGCATATCAAAAAGAAAAAGATGTTTTAGAACAGCAAAAAAAAGAAGTGGCATACAAAGCAGAATTAGAACAACAGAAAATTATTCGTAATTCCTTCATTATTGGTTTTTTACTGATGTTTGCCTTGACTTTTTTGGCATATATTTCTTATCGTAACAAACAAAAAACCAACAAATTATTAGCAAAACAACAAGAAGAAATTAGTGCAAGTAATAAAGAACTTAACCAAGCTAACGAAGAATTGTATCAACAACAAGAAGAATTGATGATGTTGAACGAAAATATTGCACATCAAAAAGCAGATTTAGAAAAAACATATCATAATCTTAGATTTGCTACCGAACAGTTGAATAAAAGTATAGAATATGCGTCCCATATTCAAAATATCATTTTGCCCGAACAAGAACAGTTGGCGAAGTTTTTTGCAGATACTTTTATTATCTATCAGCCAAGAGATGTAGTTTCGGGTGATTTTTATTGGTTTTCGCAAATTAGCAACGATATAGGCATTTTTATTTTGGCAGATTGTACAGGACACGGTGTACCTGGTGCATTTATGAGTATGTTAGGAAATACTTTATTGCACGAAATTATCAATGTAAACAACATAACTAATCCTTCTGTTGTTTTGCGAAATCTTCACATAGGTTTAGAAAGTGTTTTAAAGCAAAAAGAAGGTAAAAATAGAGATGGAATGGATATTTCGGTCTGTGTATTTGAAAAAAATACTACAAAACAAGAAGTACAACTCACTTTTTCGGGTGCAAAATCTATGCTATATTATGTAGAAAATGCTAATTTAGTAGAAATTCGTGGAGATAAGCAATATATTGGTGGACAGGCATTAAGACAAGACTTTATCAACCAAGTATTTACATTGCCTATAGATACAGCTTTTTACCTTTTTTCAGATGGTTTTGCCGACCAAAACAACGAACAAAGAATCAAATTAGGTTATGCAACTTTAAAACAAACTATTATGGCAAATCATCACCTAACATTTGACAAACAAAGGGAAATATTGCTAAATTTATTGCAAACACACCAAGGCGAAGAATTACAACGTGATGATATTAGTTTAGTAGCTTTGAAGATAGAAGATAGAAGATAGAAGATAGAAGATAGAAGATAGGAAATATAACTAATTCTTTATCAAGTAGTTATATTTCACATTTCATATCCCCTATTTCATTATTTATCTCCTATTACTTAACGATATAACTCATATTGTGCTGCGTGTTTGAAATAATAGTAATTACTTCGTTGAAATGAGGCTAAAGTTAAAGTTTTGTTGTGTACTTTTTCGCCAATCAAGCCTAATTGAAACGAATACATTGCATAGTTTTCCAAACCTAAATTTTTTAGTGTAAGCATTTTTTGTAACAATGCAATAGACTCATCAGGTTTGTTCATTTTGTCTAATGCTATTGCTTTTAGGAATAAGGCATTGTGGTCTGTGGCACGGATTTTTAAGACTTCATTGGCAGTTGCAATTACACCCTCATAATTTCCCTTAAATAATTCTAATGGCATTAATATTTTGAGTAATTTTTCTTTGCTTGCCCTATCTTTGACATAGCCTAAAGATTTTTTTACTTGGTTGATATAAATTGTTTTATCACTTTCTGCGTCTTTAATTTGTGCATTTAGTCGATGTGCTGCCGTAAAATTAGGAGATAAAGCAGTAATTTTGTTAAGTAATATTTTGCTTTTTGTAAATTGAAATACTTTATGATATGCCAATGCTACATCATACAAATAATTAACATTCATCTCATCTAATTCTTGTTTGTAAGGTTCAAAGTATGCTTTTTTAATTAATTTTCTTGCCTCTGCATATCGTTTGGTATTAAAATTAGCTTTGTAAAGTTCAAAATAGTATTTTGCGTCCTCTTCTTGCATAGAATGTTTGTGGTGCAAAGTTACCAAATTATGACTTACTTGGCTCGTCTTTTTGGTGCCTGCTTTTTTCTTGCTATTTTCTTTTTCCTCTCTTTTAATATTTTCCAATAACTCAACAGCTTTTATCAAAGGAATACGTGCTGCTTCATAGTTTCCATTCAAATTTAGCATTTTTCCTTGATAAAAAAGTAACAGTTCATCGGGAATATTCATTGCCATCGCATCTGTGATATGCTCTTGTGCATTTGCTAATTTATTATTTTTATCTAACAAAGTTAGTAAAACTAATTTATAAGATAACTTATTTGCAGGGTTTTGTTCATAGATAAATGCTTTTTTGTAACATTCTATCGCAGAATCTATTTTACCTTGCTTTGCGTGCAAAAATCCTAACATTAAATGTGCATTAGCATAGTCATTTTTTAAAGAAATTGTATTTTGAAAACAGTTGTGTGCATCTGTAAAATTATTGAGATGAATTAGCGTAGTCCCTTTTTCATAATGGTAAATATGATTATCAGGTGCTAATTCTGTAATTTTATTAAAATGAAACAGAGCTTCAGCATACATTTGTTGCTGTTGAAAATGCGATGCTTTCAAATAATTATGTTCTTCTTCAGATGATTTTTGAGATACTTTGCCTGTTTTGGTTGTTGTTTCGGTGCTTATGGTGCTTGTTTGTGCTACTATTGGTGAAGACGCCAAGCTACATACAAGTAATAGGTAAAAAGTTTTCATAACATTTTTTATCAAAGATAGAGTTATTAACGCAAAATTAGATTTCAGGTTGCCAAGCTTTTTCCCATTTCATAGTTCTTTTTACGGCTTCTTGCCAGCCTGCATAGAGTTCTTTTCGTTTATCGTTGGTGATTTGTGGCTCAAAAGTTCTTTCTAATTGCCATAAAGTAGCCACATCATTTTTTGTCCACAATCCAATACCAATTCCTGCCAAAAACGCAGCACCTCTTGCGGTACTTTCAATAATAGCTGGTCTTTGCACACTTACGCCCAAAATATCTGCTTGAAATTGCATCAGCAAATTATTGGCAGTTGCCCCACCATCTACCCGCAAAGCTTTGAGTGCAATTCCTGTATCTTTTTGCATTGCCTCCAATACATCTTTGCTTTGATATGCCATTGCCTCTAAAGTTGCACGTATAATATGATTTTGGGACGTGCCTCTGGTAAGTCCAAAAATAGCCCCTCTTGCATACATATCCCAATAAGGTGCCCCCAAACCACTAAAAGCAGGCACTACATAAACTCCATCAGTATCTGCTACTTTGTTTGCAAAATACTCACTATCTTTGGCTTCGTCTATAATTTTTAGCCCATCACGCAACCATTGCACCGCAGCTCCTGCAATAAATACACTTCCTTCTACGGCATATTCTACTTTATTATTGATTCCCCAAGCTATCGAACTTAACATTCCTTGTTTGGAATGTACTAATTTGCTACCTGTATTTTTGAGCAAAAAGCAACCTGTTCCATATGTATTTTTTGCCATTCCTGCCTCAAAACAAGCCTGCCCAAACAAAGCTGCTTGTTGGTCGCCTGCTACGCCTGTAATTGGAATTTCAATACCATCAAATAATTTTCCATCTGTTTTTTCAAATTCTCCGCTTGAGTTGCGTACTTCGGGCAACATGGTGCGAGGAATATCCAATTCTTCTAGAATTTTTGCGTCCCAATCCAATTTTTTAATATTGTAAAGCATAGTTCTGGAGGCATTGGAATAATCTGTGGCGTGCAACCAACCACCTGTAAGTTTCCAAATAAGCCATGTATCTATAGTACCAAAAAGCAACTCTCCTCTTTCAGCTTTTTTACGAACATTTGGCACATTATCCAAAATCCATTTTAGTTTAGAGCCTGAAAAATAGGCATCTAATACCAAACCTGTGTTTTGGCGTACATATTCCTCAAATCCAAATATATATTTTAGTTTGTCGCAAATAGTTGCAGTTCGTCTATCTTGCCATACTATAGCATTGCAAACGGGTTCTCCTGTGGCTTTGTCCCAAACTACTGTAGTTTCTCGTTGATTGGTAATTCCAATGGCTTGAATGGCAGTATAAGGAATACGCATTTCTGCAACCACTTTGCGAATCATCTCATATTGTATGTTCCATATTTCGATGGCATTGTGTTCTACCCAGCCTGCTTGTGGATATATTTGTGTTATTTCTTTTTGGGCTACTGCTTTTACAACTCCCTGATTATCAAACAGAATTGCACGACAGCTTGTAGTGCCTTGGTCTATGGTAAGTATATATTTCATATATTTTGCTAAATAATAATGCTTATGTAAGTCTGTAACATAGACTTGAAGTAATGTAATTTTCGTAGTTTTACTGTAGGTTTAAGCCTCTATTGGCTACCCACAAGTTTTTAAAATTTCCAATTTAGCAATAACTAAATGATTAAAGTAGTAGTTTTTTACGAAGTTCTTCTATTTGTCCGATAGTTAAATCTGTTAATTCTGCGATAGTTTCATTGTCAAAGCCTTTTTTGATAGCATTGGTAGCTATTTCAATTTTTCCCTCGATTTTCCCCTCGATTTTTCCTTCGAGCTTCCCTTCAATTCTTCCTTCTTCTCTTGCATACTGCTCGGTTTTTGCCAATACAATTTTTGCAGCCTCTTTGTTTTTGGCTTGTGTCCGTTCTTCAGGGCTTAAGTTATCAAAATTTATTAATTCTGTAACTTTTTTTATCCCTTCGTTTTGGAGATTTAAAACAGGTCTTTCTGGACTGTGAATAGATTGATGAATTAAATCTAACCAATCTTTTATTGGTTTGGGAGTTTCGCTATTTTGGTGATTCGAATTTAGGCATACAAACTGATGCCCGTACAATTCCCTAATTTCCCCTTGCAAAGTCTGCGGATTGAGGTTGAG
Organism: Bernardetiaceae bacterium; assembly: GCA_044348925.1. Lineage (GTDB taxonomy): Bacteria > Bacteroidota > Bacteroidia > Cytophagales > Thermoflexibacteraceae > JAAFKA01. The sequence goes on along the minus strand of JBIKRY010000196.1, from coordinate 230 downwards.
TAATAAAACTTCGTCCAAAATAGGTTTTCCATTTTTTTCACTTATTTTATACGGGGCAGTTAAAACTATAATTACATATACTGTTTGTTCGAGATAATATTCTTTACTACTTTTTTGTTGTTCGGCAATAAGCATCAAAAAATAATGCAAAAATCTATCGAAATGATGGTCATACTCAATTCGTTGAATTTCTATACAAATCCGTTTGTCTATGGTTTCGGCAAAAATAT
>JBIKRY010000195.1:0-9135 GCA_044348925.1 Bernardetiaceae bacterium | reverse complement strand
CTTCTGTTTTTGATGCTACAGTATATCGTTTGAGAGAAGTAAGTTTAGGATATAGTATTCCTAAAAAACTTTTAACAAAACTACCATTTGGAGATATTACTGTATCTATGAGTGCACGTAATCTTTGGTTCTTTGCACCAGGTTTCCCTGGCGACCCAGAACTTAATAAACAAGGTGCTGGTAACATTCAAGGTTTAGATTTGAGTGGTGCACCAAATGTTAGAAATTATGGCTTCAATCTTCGTTTTTCTTTTTAATTTATATGAAACTACTCAATATATCTAAATATTTACTTGCAGCTAGTTTGCTAGTTACAAGTGCAACATCATGTGGTGATTTTCTTGATGTAAATAATAATCCAAATGGACCTACTGCTGTACCTCCAAATACCTTATTGACATCTGCCGTATATGGTATGGCATTTGCAAATAATAACGAAATTAATCGTTTGACAGAGGTATTAGTAAATCACTTAACAGGACAAGCAGGTAGTCCATTAGCTTATGATTCTTATAGTATCTCTGGGCTTGACAATCAATGGAACTTTGAATTATATGGTGGTGCTTTGATAGAAGCTCAAAATATGATAGAAGGTGCTGATGCTATTAAATCTCCTGCCTATTCTGGTATTGGTAAGATTATTAAAGCATATTGCTTTGCAATGACTACAGACTTATGGGGAGATATTCCTTACTCTGAGTCTTTAAAAGGTACTCAAGGGGTTGCACAACCTCGTATTGATAAGCAAGAAGATATTTATAAAGGTAATGCCTCTTTAAATATCCAAAGTCTTACTGATTTAGTAAAAGAAGGTATTGCTGATTTAGATAAAGCATCTGCGATTGTGCCAAATGCTTCAAGTGACCCTGCCTACGCTGGCAACTTGGCTAATTGGAAACGTGCTGGAAACACTTTGATAATGAAAATAGCTTTGCAAATGTCTTCTAAAGAACCTGCTTTAGCAAAATCTCTTATAGAAAGTGCTGCTGCAGGTAGTATTGTAGATAATTCACAAGATTTGGCGGTTACTTTTGGCTCTTCAGTAGGTTCAGTTACTGCATCTTTCAATTATACCTCTAATACATTTGGTAACTTATTCCGTAATGATATGGTAATGAGTCGTAAAGTTTTAGATGTAATGCGTGGACAAAATGACCCACGTTTGCCTTTATTCTTTACAAGACCAGGTGCTGATTATGTAACAGGTGTGAATGGTTTTGCAAATGCACCTGCACCTGCAACTAACTGGTCTCGTTATGGTACCTATATTACTGGTGGTGATGGTCGTGGTCCTGTACGTTTACTTTCTAATTCTATGCGTGCTTTTATTATGGCTGAGGCTGTTGTACGTTTAGGTGTAGCAGGTGATGCACAAGCATTGTACCAAGAAGGTATTAGAGCATCTATGGCTTCGGCAGGTGTTACTGCAGCAAATATTACTGCATTTTTTACTGCTAATCCTACGGTTGCAACTTTATCAGGCAGCAATACTCAAAAGATAGAGCAAATTATTACACAAAAATGGATTTCATTAGTTGGTAATGGTTATGAATCTTTCAATGATTATCGTCGTACAGGTTTCCCAGTATTGGATAAAGTACCTAATCCAGGAAGTATTGATGGTACATTCCCAAGACGTATTCCTTATGTAAATAATGAAATATCTCGTAATCCTAATTTAATACCAAAAGGTGGTGTGGCACCACAAACAAATGTTAGAGTTTGGTGGGATGTGAACTAATTTTTAAGTAATTTATTTATACTACTCTCTAAAAATTTAGAGAGTAGTTTTCAAAACTTTTAAACGATATTCTTTATGTTAAAAAATATTTTAAATATACTTTGCTTTACATTTATAGCTGCATTTAGTTTTTCATGTGCTCAAAATGAAAGTGAATTTGGCAATATTGTCAAAGATAATAAACCTTTGGTTCCTGTAACTTTTACTGGCACAGGGATATTTACTTTTGGAGGTAATCCAACTCTTCCTGTTTCGGTAGCTGCGGGTGGTAACATAGATTTTACCATTTCTATTCCAAGCACTTCTGGAAGAACTATTAAAGAATTAACTACTGTTTTGGTAGGTAGTCCTGTTACTATAGCTACATTAAACTCACCAACTTCGTTGAAATTTAATACAGCACCAATTCCTGTAGGAGCTACCTCTTATAAATTTAGCACTACTCTGGCAGCAATTAAAGCAAGAGTACCTAGTGTAAATATTGTACCATTGGCATTGCCAACACCACCAGCACCACCAGCTTATAGAAATGTATCGTTTTTATTTGTGGTAACTCTTGATAATGGCGAAACAATTATACCTGTACAGTTTGATGCACGTTTAATGCCTTAGTATAATAAATTTAGTTTTAAAATAAAAAAGGTTGTGTTTCTACTGAAATACAACCTTTTTATTTAAAATTATTTTCAAAAAACTAATATGTACTTATTACAATCCCACCAAAAACCTCATCGTATCCACTCCATCTGCATAATCTTGTAAACTTGGTACTTGTGCAGTTCCTAAATCTTTTTTAGCAGCTATTTCCATACTAGTTGTAATACATTGTAATTGGTCGGAAAGTGAATTTAGTTTTTGTTCCAATTCTATGGTATTCGCATAACTTTCGTAATATAAAACAGAAATAGGTGAGATTAATTGTGTATTTTCGTGTAACAACAAAAAACCAGTGTCCAAATGTGGCACACGATTAACCAAATAAATAGATTTGTTGTAATCATAATTATTCTGATATTTGTGGTTGTTCATAGCTTTTTCCCAAATAGATAAAGCATCTAAAAATGGAATAAAATCATAGTCTTGCGGTACAAATATTTTAGAAACATTGCGACAACCTAAACCATAATACCTAAAAATATCATTTCCCAAACTTGCTAATTCGTCTGGAGTTTCCTTACCTGTCAATACAGCAACGGAAGTTCTATTTTTGCGGATAATGTGCGGATATTTCCCAAAATATTGTTCAAAATATCGAGCCGAATTATTACTACCTGTTGCAATTACTGCTTCAAAGTTTTTCATAATAGTCTCCGAAAACTCTATTTTGTCTTGCCAAATAGGATTGATTTCTATAAGCATTTTTGCAAGATAACGCAACAAATAGCTATCTTGCGAACTTGTTTTGGCATATAAATAATGCCCTGCTAACAACACCGATAAGAAATCATGAAACCCAACCATAGGAATATTTCCCGCCATGATGACAGCCACTCTTTTAGGGCTAAGTTTTTGAAAATCATAATTTTGTAGCCATTCTGTTAAGGCATCTTTTTGCAAATAATTTTGAATAGCTTGTAAAGCATATTTTACGTTATCTTCATCAAACCAACTATTTTGGTTTTTGGCGTGTAAACAAATAGTAAATAATTGGTCTTCTGTTAGATTTTTTAGTCTATTTCCTAATTCTATAAAATCTTGTATGCGGTTTTCTATATTCATTACGATATGTATATTAAATTTTGTGTTTGTGTGGATAATAAGAGGGTTCTTGTGGGTACAAAATAAGCAAAATAAAAACAAACAAGCAAGTCCAAAATGAACTTGCCTGTCTTTCATCAAACCAAACAAATATGAAAAATCAAATTTACACTTAATCATTGCGATTAAAATATAAACTCCACTCTCACTAAAAACTATTTTTAATTTTTTTTATAATTATTAGAGATTATTAAAATTTTGCATCATAGCTTTAGCCTGTTATTTAATTACTTGATTTTGAGCAAGTTAAAAGCACAGACTAAAATCTATGCTACAGACTTTAATAATCTCTATTCTATTTCTACTACTGCCATTTTTACAAGGTCATTTCTTACTTGTACGCCAATACTGGTGGCGGTGGTACGGTTAAGTTCAAATTGCACCTTGTCGCCTTCTTGTAAAAAATTGATGCAACTGCCTCGTTTTGCCATGCCTATTTTTTCGGTCATAATAACAGTTGGACGATTTCCCAACAATGCCATACATTTTTCTATTTGTTCCGATTGTTTTTCTGGTATAAATAATATATGACATTTTCCAAAATCTTGTGGCTCAGAAAAAATTTTTAATACGATATTCTGATTACCTACTTTTCTTGTATTTACTAAGTTTTGTAAATCTTTAATATGCGGTGAATATCCTAAAACCGCAATTACAAATTCTCCTGTTTGATAATGTATAGGCCAACTCATGTGTTTAATAAAATTATAAATAAACAATGAATAGGTTGGCGGTATTGAAGTTGCCTGTGTAGTTCTGAAAATAAGCAACAATAAAAGTAAAGTAGTAAATTTTTTCATTTTAGTATAGTTTTTTAGGTTGTTTAGTTTGGTACTACAAAGTTGCATAATAAAGTTTTAGGATACAACTTTCTATTTTCTTTATGTATTATTTTTCTGTGATTTATTGTATTAATTAGCAAAAAAGTAATACTTTTGTAACATTGATGTAGTATTTTATAGATAATTGGTGCTTGTTTTTTGTATAAAATCTTGTTTATCTGTTCATTTATAGTATAAAAATGATTTTTTATCTACTAATACAGTAATATATTAATTAGTCTAACTTATGTAAGAAAATGAAGTATTTTGCAGAAATCTCGTATCGAGGTACACAATATAACGGCTGGCAAATACAACAAAACACCGAACAAACTGTGCAAGGATTTATCAATAAAGCCTTACAATTAGTTTTGCGAGAAGATATAGAAACTCTTGCGGGTGGTCGTACAGATGCAGGGGTGCATTGTTTGAGTCAATTTATAGAATTTGAAAGCAAGGAAATTACAGATAAAGAATATTTTTTATACAAGATAAATTGCATTTTGCCTGAAGATATTTATTTGAAAGATATTTTTTTAGTAAAACCAGAAGCCCATGCAAGATTTGATGCTTTGAGTCGTAGTTATGCGTATCATATTGGTTTAGAAAAAAATCCATTTGCAGAGGGTTTGCAGCTACGATATTGGCATCATTTGGATATAGATTTGATGAATGAGGCTGCCAAATTATTACTAATCTATCAAGATTTTGAATGTTTTAGTAAAGTAAAAACAGATGTAAAAACTTTTAATTGTACAATTTATCGAGCAGAATGGAAAAAAGAAGACAAAACCTTAATTTTCTACATTCAAGCAAACCGTTTTTTGCGTGGTATGGTGCGGGCTATTGTTGGGACACTATTGGACGTGGGGCGTAAAAAAATAACCAAGCAAGACTTTGAAAATATTATTTTATCCAAAAAACGTACACAAGCAGGACGGAATGTACCTCCTGAAGGCTTATTTTTGACCGAAATAGCCTATCCCAAAGATATTTTTTTAGAAAAAAGTTAGGTAATAATTTGGAATGTACCACGTAGATTGTGGTATTTTCCAAATTTATTTTATTACTTGGTTCATAAAGCCTTGTAAGATAATTACAGCACTTACTTTATCCACATTTCCTTTAATTTTTCTATCTTTTTTTTTCATTCCACCAGCTACCATTGCTTGCATTGCCATTTTAGAGGTATATCTTTCGTCGACGAGATAAATAGGTATGGTTGGAAATTTTTTTTCCAACACTTTTTTAAATTGCAATACGTGTGCAGTATTGTGTGTATCTGAAGTATCTAAATTTTTTGGCAGTCCCAATACAAAAGATTCTACTTCTTCTTGCAAACAATATTTTTCTAAAAAGGCTATTACATCTTTTGCGTGAATGGTATCTAAAGGAGTTGCAATAATTTGTAAAGGGTCTGTTACCGCCAATCCAACTCGTTTTGTTCCGTAATCAATGCTAATAATTCTTGCCATAAGGTAATAAATAAGAAATTGTATATATGAATAAAATATATTAGATTATTAGCTAATATATTGCAAATGATTAACTTAGATTGTTACACAAATTTAGCATAGTTTTTCATTGAAAGATATTTTTTTCAAATATTTTGCTTTCTTTTTGCGGATAGACTTCTAAAATCGTAGTTTCTTTGCTATTTTGGATAATAAAAAACAGTTGCAAAACTTGCAACTGTTTTTAGGAGATATTTATCATACGGTTGTAAGTCGTATGATAAATTTTAAGGATTTTGTTTATTGTTTTACCACTTTTTTAATAGCTGTTTTTCCATTCACGTTAAATAGCAATATATACGTGCCACTTGCGTAGTCTGTCATATCTATTTCGTGTTTGAATTCTGTGCTATTTGGGGTAATATTTTGCTCTATTACTACTTTACCTGCTGCGTCTGTCAATTTCAAATTTACGTTTGCTATTTTTTCCAAAGTCATTTCTACATTTAATTTGTCTGTAGTTGCATTTGGATAGATAGTAAGTTTTGCCGATAACGCAGGGTTGTCTATGCCCGTTGGTACTGGTTTCATATAATTGAAATAGATAACCGAAGTAGATACGCAATTTGCTGGACTTGTAATTACTACTGCGTATGAATTTTTAGCAGCAATTTGTACGTCTGTTGGCGTATATTTTGCCGAAGTTGCTCCTGCTATTGCTACACCATCATAATACCATTGTACGCCTGTAGCAACACTTGATACCAAAGTTGCTCCTTCTTGGGTAATAGTTGCAATTTCTGGCAAGGCATTAATTTCAATCGTACTTACATTGCTACTAATTGTTTGTGGGCTTGCACCTTCGACACGAATTTTGTAGTTTTTGCTTGTAAGTGTATTGCGAGGTATAATGCCTACTACTGCTCCTGATGTTGCCAAATCTGCTGCACCGATTAATTGACGATTGCCATCAAAATTGCCATTTGCATCGGATAGATATACTGCCATACGGTTATTGCTTGTAAACAATCCTGTTACGGTTACATTGACCGTAATGGCTGCACCTGCACAAAGACGTGCATCTGAAATGCTTGCAATACTCAAAGTAGGCAATACGGTAATAGAAACTGTTTGAGAAACTGCTGCATTAAAGTTTGCATTTCCTGCTTGTGAAATTTCCAAAACAATTACATTGCCTGCGGTTGGGGTAATTGCCAAACCATTGACAGTGCCTGTTCCCGAAACAACACGCATACTAACAGGTAAACCTGAAGTAGCACTTGCTACCAAAGTTTGTGTGCTACCTATGAGCATTTCTGTAGGATTGGTAAGTCGTAATTCTTGGTTTGCTTTTGCTACTACCAGAGTTCTTTCTACTGTAGTTGCTGCATTCCACAAATCATTACCTGCTTGTGCAAAACTTACTACAATATTTCCAGCACCTGTAATAGTTAAAACGCCATTAACTAAAGTTGCATTTCCCGAAACTAATGTAATTGCAACAGGTAAACCAGAAACCGAAGTAGCAGAAACACTAACATTGCCTGTACCAAAAGTAGTAGTGCTTGGCATATTAATCGTATTGATGCCTGTAGAACTATTAGCTGTTTGGTTTGCTTTGATTACTTGGAAAGTACGACTTACAGAAGTTGCTGCACTATAATTTGCATTTCCTGCTTGACTTGCTGTAATGGTAACTGTTCCTACGGCTGCCGACAATCGTACAATGTTTCCTGTAAGTATGCTTGCAATGTTGTTGCCTGCGGTTACTGTGTAGGTAATTGGTAGATTTGCCACGCTTGAACTTGCATTTACAAAGAAATCACCACTATTCCAAGCTCTATCTGCAATAGCATCAAAAGTTAGAGTTTGTGTTGCTTGTGTAACTTTGAAAGTACGTCTTACAGGAACTGCTGCTAAGAAACTTGCATTTCCTGCTTGTGTAGCCTCGATAATTACCTCTCCTACGCCTGTTGCTGTTACTACATTTCCATTCAAGGTAGCATTACCCGAAATTACGGTAAATGTTACTGTTAAACCTGAACTTGCAGTTGCTACCACATTAAACGGTGCTGTGCCAAATACTACATCTGTAATAGGTGTAAAAGTAATGGTTTGTGCTTGCTGTGGTGCTGGTGGCGGTGGAACAATTACTGCTGCTGCAATAACAATGCTATATGCTCTGCTTCCTGTACACAAATTGGCTGCTGTTGCAGTAATGGTAAAGGTAGAAGTTGCTACTGCGGTTGGTGTTCCCGAAATTACGCCTGTAGTTGCATTTAAACTCAAACCTGCGGGCAAAGTACCAGCACTTACTGCGTAAGTAATTGGGCTTGCACCTCCTGTTTGTGTAATAGTTTGTGAATAAGCCGAAGAAACATTACCACCTGCTAAAGTTGTAGGATTTAAGGTAATAGTTCCACAACTAACCACAATACTATATGCTCTAACTCCAGTACAATTATTTACGTCTGTAGCTTGTACGGTAAAGTTATATGTACCTGCTACTGCGGTAATAGTGCCTGTTAAATTGCCTGTTGCCGAAAGAGTTAAGCCTGCTGGCAAAGCACCTGCCGAAATAGAGAATGTATTTGCACCAATTCCACCCGATTGTGTAAATGCTTGTGTATAAGTGCTTCCTGAAGTACCTGCTGTTAAAGCTGCACCTGTTGGAATTACATTAATAGTTGGACAAGCTATTACTAAAGTGTAATCTATTTCGCCTATACAACCATTTGCATCTGTTACATCAATCGTAATATCAAAAGAACCTGTTTCTGTTGGAGTTCCTGAGATTACGCCTGTAGCTGTGTTCAATGTCAAACCATTTGGCAAATCACCAGAGAACAAAGAGAAAGTTACTGCTCCCGTTGCACCTGTTTGGGTAATAGTTTGTGTATACGCTGTACCTGCTGTTCCTGTACTTAAGGTAGTAGGATTAAGGGTAATAGTTGCACAAGTAATATCCACAGTATAGTCTGTAGTTCCCACACAAGCACCTGCATCTGTTGCACGAACCGAGAAATCATAAGTATTTGCTACGGTTGGAGTTCCCGAAATTACGCCTGTAGTTGCATTCAAGGTCAAACCTGTTGGCAGAGTTCCTGTTGCAATAGACCAAGTTATAGCACCTACGCCGCCTGTTTGTGTTAAGGTTTGGTTATAGGCTGTGCCTGCTGTGCCATTTGGCAAAGTTGCTGGTGCTACCGTAATTGTAGGGCAGACAGTTGTCGAAATGACCACAGAATATGTCCTTGTTCCGATACAAGTATTTGCATCAGTAGCACGAATACCAAAACCAAAAGTACCTGCTACGGTTGGAGTACCCGAAATTACGCCTGTAGTTCCATTCAAAGTTAAA
>JBIKRY010000194.1:0-9147 GCA_044348925.1 Bernardetiaceae bacterium | reverse complement strand
GCTAAGATAGTTTTTAGCATTTTCAACATCGAGGCTTCTACCGAATACAGTTGATATATTTGTTTTTCGGGGTCTGAAATCAAAGGAATTGGGGAAATGCCTTGGTGAAAACTGCTCAATAATAATAACTTTGCACTACTTTCAAAAAAGAAAATCATCTGTAAATTTTGCTTGTCAAATTCGGCTTTTCTTTTTATCAATTCATGCACACGAAGATTACAGAAAGGGCAACTCACATTGCGAAAAAAACTTACTACTATTTTTTTGCCTTTGTAAGTCGATAATTGTATGGGAGTGTTATAAACATCTTGGGTGCTAAAATCAGGTGCAATTTGTCCTTTTGTGATTTTCATAGGTTATTGTGTCTTTAGGAATAGTGCCTTTATAATCTTTTTGGCACTAAAAAAGTTCCAAAATATATTCCCAAACATATTACAAAAAAAAGATGTTATCTTGAGGGATAGCATCTTTTTGTGTAAGTAAAATTTTTAGTATTATTTTTTGCTCGAATCTGGCACTGTCGCAGGTGTAGTGCTTGGTGTACTGTCGTTTACTACAGGAGCTTGTGAAGTACTTACGCCTGAGCCTTGTGCATTTGGACTATCTATTGCAGAGCTATTATCTACCTTGATAACATTGACCAATAAAGCTACAGCGAAGATAAAAATTCCTAAGCCCCAAGTCAATTTCTCTAAAAAATCTACGGCACGTTTTGCACCCATAATTTGTCCTGCACCTGCTGCACCTGCAGCCAAGCCACCACCTTTTGCATTTTGTGCAAGTACTACTAATACTAATAATGCACATGCAACCAAAATCAAACTTATTAATAATGTCGTAATCATTGTCTAAATGTCTATTGTTTTAAATTTTCTATTTGCGTTGCAAAGTAAATACTTTTTTCGGGATATTTCAAAGCTAAGTTCTCATAAATTGCAATAGCTTTATTTTTTTTGCCTTGACGGGCATAAATTAATGCTAATTGTTCAGAAACAACAAATTTTGCTGTTGTATTGCTAACAGTAGATAAATCTGAAGGAGTTTCATTTTCCATACGTTGTCTATCAATATGGATTTGTGGTGTTTCATTCAAAAATTTATCAATCAGCGAAGACTGTTCTTTTTTCTTCTCATCATACAAAGTTTTTTGTTGTTCTACACTTTGTTTATATTTCCAAAATTCTTCAACAAAATTTTCGTCAGAAATAAATAATTTTTGTGAATCTTCAGGCATAGCATTATATTGTTCAGTTACCCAACTATTTTTTTGATAATTAAAAATATCTGTACCAAAATGACTATCATCAAATCTTTGGTAAGCTTCATCTAATTTTTCCATTTTTTCGTAAATAGCAATTTCCTCTTGTATTGCAAAATTATGATGTTCCGCTACTGCTTGATGAATATCCTCTGCAAAAAATGTATCAGGGTCATCAAATTCGAGTGCCTCACTTCCGTCTATACTTTCTATAATACTTTCGTGATTATTTTCTGTATGGTATTGGTCTTGCAACTCATTTTTGGTAGTGGGTTGCAAAGGTAAATGATTTATTTCGTTTATTGATGTATTTTCTGTTAAATTATCAAAAAAGTTTTCAGTCGTAACTTCTTGATTACTAACTATTAAAACAGTTTCTTTTAAAGTTACACTTTGCGTATGTGGTTTTTCTTCATAAGCAGCAGGTGCTATAATTTCATCATCAACTTCCTTAACGACTTCTGCGTTGTTACTTTGGTCTATAGGTGTTTTGTGGGCATCTGTATCGTCTTCATGTCCCAGAATATGGATTGCTATTTCGTCCAAATGGTCATCATGGTGTTCGTATTGGTGAAATTCACTGCGGTCAAAATCATCATCAAATGCAAAGGCATGCGGATACAATTCCAAATGTTCTTTTTCATCAAAAACATTGTTTTCATCTACGTTTTCGTGTTCATGATGCGTATCTACTTCCAATAAAACCTCGTTTTCGTGGGCATCTTCGTCCAAATGGTGAAATTCACTGCGGTCAAAATCATCATCAAATGCAAAGGCATGCGGATACAATTCCAAATGTTCTTTTTCATCAAAAACATTGTTTTCATCTACGTTTTCGTGTTCATGGTGTGTATCCACTTCCAACAAAACCTCGTTTTCGTGGGCATCTTCGTCCAAATGGTGAAATTCACTGCGGTCAAATTCGTCATCAAATACAAAGGCATGCGGATACAAATTTAGATTTTCTTTTTCTATACTTGCCAAAAGTTCGGCTTGCTCGGCTTGTTTTTTATCTTCTTGCAAAATAGTTTTTGCCTCTTGAATAGCTGTAATGGCTATAGATTTGCTCGAATCTGGCAAATCTTCTAACAAATTATCAAAAAAGTTAGCAGAGGTTTGTGTATTTTCTTCGTTATTGTTGTCGGTAGCTATATGTACAGGCAATTCTGTAGCCACCAAAGTTGTATTTTCTTCCTTTTCTGGTTTTACTTCCTCATAACTATCCGAATACAAGGCATCATAATTAATAAATTCATCTTCATGATGACAATTTACCTCAAAATGATAGTCGGATTCTATTTCATCTTCTGTATAATGGTGAAATTCTGATGTATCAAACTCTGTGTCAAAAACACTTGCATGGGCAGCCAATTCTACTTCCTCTTGTGGGTGGTAGGCTACAGAGTCTGTCGTATCTACATACATATTTTCGTTTTCTGCCGTATCTACTCGTTGTTGCGTGTCATCAAAGGCATCAAAAAAGTTGCCTGTGTCTTCCGATTCTGTAGTGTCTTTTGTTATATCTTCTTCTATATCAATCTTAGGAACACGAATAGCCTCTATTTCCGAAAATTTTATTTCTGGAATTTCTATTTTTTCTATTGCTTCTATTTGCAATTCTTTGTCAATATCCTCAAAAAAATTAGTGCTTTCTGTGCTTATTGCTGTAGGATTTTCGCTATATTTTTCATCTTCCTTAGTAGCAATGGCAGTAGTAACAAATGTATTTGTTTCTGTATTGTCGAGGGAATTTGTTGTGAGTTTTTCCTCCTCTATATTGCTTATTGGTTGGATAATATCACTTTCACTTTCACTTTGATTTTCATTTTCACTTTTACTTTTACTTTTACTTTGATTTTCACTTTCATATACATTACTTACATGGTCTGTTTCCAAAGTGGAATTTATTGCTGTCGAGTCTGTATTTTCTGTATAAATATTTGTTGGATTATTGTTTTCTTCGTTTTCAGCTTCATTAATTTCTGCCAAAATCTCTTCTTTTTTGTTTTCGTGAAACAGTGTTTGTTCAAATTTTTCTATTTCTTTATAGGAATCTGTGCTATTAAAATCGGGTAAGGCATCATATTGACGCAATTCGGTTTTAGGTTCTGTAGGTGTTTTTGTTTGGGTATCTGTTGTCGAACTTTGGCTCAATTTGTCAAAAATATTGACATCTTCCGTATCTAATTGCAAATCATTTACATCTGCATTTTTATTTTTTTCATTAAAATCTGCATCAATCAAACTTCGCAATACCTTTCTATCCAAAGTACGCACCGCCACTTTAGTAATATTTTCGGTAGTTGGCGTAGTTTTTGCATTCAATACAAAAGGTGCTTGAAAATATGGATATAAACGTATCATAGCTTTTATTTCGCTAAGTTGTTCACTTTCCAATGCTTTGAGATTGGTAATTAGATGGATAAAATCATTTTTTGTCATAATGCCAAAATATTAAACCTCTTAAAAAAACGAGGGTTTTGCTTGCTGATTTGAAGAAAAATTACGTGGATACAAAGAAAACTAACAGTTCTAAATTACAAAAAGAACTGTTAGTTTCGGAAAATTACGCTATAGTAACTTCTTTAGTTAAATATACATCTTGTACCGAATTTAACAAAGAAACTCCTTCAGCAAATGGTTTTTGGAAAGCCTTACGTCCCAAAATTAATCCCATACCGCCTGCACGTTTGTTGATAACTGCAGTTTTTACCGCATCAAACAAGTCATTTTTGCCTGCTTCTCCACCAGAATTAATTAAGCCAGCACGTCCCATATAGCAATTTGCTACTTGGTAACGAGTCAAATCAATGGCGTGGTCTGTAGTCAATTCAGAATACATTTTTGGGTGAGATTTTGCAAAATTAATTGCAGGGAAACCGCCATTTGTTTCTGGAAGTTTTTGTTTGATAATATCTGCTTGAATAGTTACGCCCAAATGTGTTGCTTGCGAAGAAATATCTGTAGCATTATGGTAATCTTTGCCATCTTTTTTGAAACTGTTATTGCGGGTGTAGCACCACAAAACTGTTGCCATACCCAATTCGTGTGCCAATTCAAATGCCTCTGCTACTTCAATCAACTGACGATTAGATTCTTCAGAGCCAAAATAAATAGTTGCACCAACTGCCACAGCACCTAAATTCCAAGCCTCACGCACCGAGCCAAACATAATTTGATTAAATTTATTTGGATACGTAAGTAATTCGTTATGATTAATTTTTACTAAAAAAGGAATTTTGTGTGCATAAGTTCTGGACATCATTGCCAAACAACCAAAAGTAGTTGCTACTGCATTACAACCACCTTCAATGGCTAATTTGATGATGTTTTCAGGGTCAAAATACATTGGATTTGGGGCAAAAGAAGCACCAGCAGTGTGTTCTATGCCTTGGTCTACAGGTAGAATAGACAAATATCCTGTATTTGCCAAACGACCACTGCCAAATAATTGTCCCAAACTTCGCAAAGTTTGTGGTGTGCGGTTACTTTGCACAAATACTTTGTTTACAAAATCGGAAGAAGGCAAATGCAATGCCGATTGAGGAATTGTTTTACTTTCGTGTTTGAGCAAATTGTCGGCTTCGCTGCCTAACAATTCTACTATTTTTGCGTAGGACATTCTTTTAGGTTATGATTAAATAATGGTTTTTGACAGACAAAGCTACAAAAATCTTAATGATTTTGGTATTATTAGCAAATAAAAAAAAAAATCTTAAATTATCCATATAAAAATTAAATATTTTCAAAAAAAGTATAAAATTTGGAAAATTTAATTTTGGAACTTTTCCAACTAATTCGCAATTATTCACGTACTTATTTACAATTATTTGTAATACATAGTTATCTTTGCATAAACTATTACTCAAATGGACAAAATATTGCCTATCCCTGAAGGTTTACAAGTCGAAGAATCTTCACAAAGTTTAGTAATTTCTTATCGTTGGTATAAACTACTTGCGTGGTTTTTAATATTTTTTGCCTTGATTTGGAATGGATTTATGGTAGGTTGGTTTTTAGCTCCAACACCTCTTGCATTTAAGTTATTTGGCTCTTTGCACGTGGCAGTTGGCATAGGGTTAGCTTGGTATGTAGCATGTTTGTTTTTAAACACCACAAGTATTACCATTACCAAATATGAGCTAAAAATAGTTCATTCGCCAATACCATTTCCTACTTATAGCAATATAGAAATGAGTAGAAATGAAATTAAGCAGATTTATATTACTCGCAAAACAAGCACCAGCAAAGGAGGCAGTGTTAGCTATAGTTTTGCTTTACAAGCATTGAGTGAAAAAGGAATGAGCAAAAAACTTTCTGTAGATTGTGATGACTACGAAAAAGCTATTTTTATTAAACGAAAAATAGAACAATATATGCGGATAGAACCACAAGCCATAGAAGGGGAATATGTGGAATAGTTTGAGAAATATATTTTGGATAGACTGCATTAACTAGTACCTAATCTATGTTGCTACGCAACCGTATATTCGCCTTCAGGCGAATAAGATTGTGATTATAAGGCGAATATATGGTTGCGTAGCAACTTATGTTATTTACACTAAAAAGTATTATCTATTAATTATTTACTTCTACTTACTATATTTAAAACATAAATAGACTTCTTGCTAAATTCTTTGTCATTCTGAGTAGGAGTGTTACTACTGTAGTGAAGAATCTGGGTTTGAACTAAACAATTCGTGGCTAAAACACGAGATTCTTCGCTAAGATAAGAATGACAAAACTCCGTTTTAACATTAAAAACACTTTTGCAAGAAGTCTAATATATCATTATTTTTTTAAACAATAATATATGACAAAAACAGAACTGTTTTTACAACTCGCAAAACCAAATACAGACGGTATAAGTCGCTGGGTTTTAGTTAATGAATTTTTAGACGAATATAAAGATTTGCAACTTGGCAATGGTGGTAGTTGGTGTAGGGGAAGTTCAACATTAGCCAAACAATACATTATTGAGTTTGATAAATCACAATCAAAGGGAAATGCTATCGATGCAATAAGATTAAATGGTTTTAATAACAAAAAATCTTTCAATCAAAATATACGTCAAGATATAAAAGAATTTTACAAAACGCAAAAATGTGTAATGCTTGGGGTTAATGGCAATTCAGAAAATACAAAAATTGAAATAGACCATAAAGATGGTCGAAAAGATGATGATAGAGTTTCTGATACCAAGACCCAAAAATTAGATGACTTTCAGCCATTAAGTAAAGCTGCAAATGATGTAAAAAGGCAAATTTGTAAAAAATGTAAAGAAACAAACAAACGTTGGAATGCCAAAAATTTAAAGGGTAATCCTTATGAGTTTTATGAAGGTGATGAAAATTATACAAAAGAACTTGGTTGTGTAGGTTGTTACCAATATGACCCTGTTGAATACAGAATTGTGAGTATCAAAAAAATAAGCAAAGAGGCAGCAGATTTTGTTGCCAATAAACTATTAGCAGATAAATAACTATGAATTACATTGGCTCTAAACATAAACTTTCAGATTTCCTTAAACAATCTGTGTATTCGGTAGTAGGGAAAGATTTATCTAATAAAATTTTTTGTGATTTGTTTGCAGGAACAGGTATTGTTGGGCGAAACTTCAAAACAGAAGTAAAGCAAGTAATAAGTAATGATATAGAATATTACAGTTATGTGCTTAATCGAAACTATATTGAAAACCACCAACTATTTCCCTATCAAAATTTCATAGAGGAATTAAATGAGCTTGAAGGAATTAAGGGGTTTTTCTTCGAAGAGTATGCAGAAAATGGACAAGCACAACGTCAATATTTTTCGGAATATAATGGAAAAAAAATTGATGCTATTCGTCAAAAAATTGAAAAATGGTATTTACATAAAGAAATTACTGATAATCAATATTATTTTTTGTTGTCATCTTTATTGGAAAGTGCTGATAAGGTGGCTAATACAGCTTCGGTATATGGTGCTTTTTTAAAACAGATTAAAAAAACTGCCCAACAAAAGTTATACCTAAAACCTGCTATTTTTGCTATCAATGACCATGAACACCAAGTTTTTAATATGGACAGCAATAGCTTGATAAAAAAAATTGCTGGTGATATTTTATATTTAGACCCTCCATATAATGCTCGACAATATGGTGCAAATTATCATTTACTAAATACGATTGCGAAATATGATAGATTTATACCAAAAGGAAAAACAGGGCTTCGTGTCTATGAAAAGTCAAAATATTGTAGCAAAAATTCTGTAAAGCAATCTTTTGAGGAGTTGCTACAAAATGCAAAATTTCGATATATATTTTTGAGTTATAATAATGAAGGTTTAATGTCAGAAATTGAAATCAAATCTATGATGAGCAACTATGGAAAATATGATTTAATAACAACAAATTATCAACGATTTAAAGCAGATAAAGAAGAAAATAGAAATCATAAAGCTAATACTACTACGGAATATTTACATATATTGGAAAAAAATTAGAGTTTTACAAATAAATTGCTCAACAATTTTGGCGGAGTAATATAGTACATATTCTACGTATGTAGAATTTTCTATGAAATTTTATGTTTATGATAGCAATAATGAAACTTTATGAAGTCTAATTCCTTTGTAACTTAAAGGATATAGTATCATTCACAGCAATATGTATATTTAATCTAAGTTGCTTAGTAGTACGGAACTCCAGTTCCGTACATGATTATTGCACCAATAAAACACTTTAGACCAAAATAAATAGACTTTTATTTAAAATATACTTGTTTCTACGACTGTACGTAGCTGGAGCTACGTACTACGCAACTTACATTATTTATTTAAACAATTTATGGGGCAGACAATAACACCTACGGTAAAAAATTTATTACTTATTAACATAGCTATTTTTTTGCTACAATCTTCTGCATTATTGCCGATTGATTTTGGCAAACAATTTGGCTTACATTACATTCATTCGCCACTTTTCAAACCTTACCAACTCATCACACATATTTTTATGCATGATAATTTTGGGCATATTTTTAGTAATATGTTTGCTCTTTTTGCATTTGGTTCTATGTTGGAAACCATGTGGGGAGCAAGAAGATTTTTAATTTTTTATATGGTTTGTGGTTTAGGGGCAAGTTTGCTACATTCTACTATTCAATATATAGAAATTACACGCATCGAGGAAATTGTAAATTTGTATATCGAAAACCCAACTCCTGTAGCATTCGAGTCTATTATACAACGGTTTAGTCCACGTATGTACACCATGAATGATGATTTTATCAATACATTTATTGAAAACCCAAATAGTACACAACTCATTGCAGAAAGTAAACGTGCAGTATTGGGTATTTTTGAAGGTAATCGTGATGTGGGAATGGTAGGTGCTTCGGGTGCAATTTTTGGTTTATTAACTGCTTTTGCTCTTATTTTCCCAAATTTGGAATTACAATTATTGTTTCCACCTATTCCTGTCAAAGCAAAATATTTGATTAGTGTCTATATATTGTTGGAAATCTATTTTGTAATTGCCAATCGTCCAGATGATAATATTGCACATTTTGCACACCTTGGCGGGGCATTTTTTGGATATTTACTATTGCGGATTTGGTTTGGCAATAATTATCGGCAGTATTAGCACGGTTTATCATACTTCAACTATGCTTTAAGGATTACGTGGTTAATTGGTAAATAGACTTTTCAAGTTTTAAAAGCTTGGAAAGTATTATTTTTTAAGAAAACTCTTTGTAATTAAAAGTATTGTTGCCAAACTACTACCTTTACTATTATTAACGTGAACTACGGATTAATTTATTGATAATCAAGAAGTTACAAGTAAAATATATAATAAATAAGTTGCGTAGCAACCGTATATTCGCCTTTAGGCGAATGAAATGTAAGGA
>JBIKRY010000193.1:0-9166 GCA_044348925.1 Bernardetiaceae bacterium | reverse complement strand
GACAAACCTGCCCCAAAAATTAAGGTCGGAATAATCAAGAAACCACCACTTGCCCCCACAAAACCTGTTAATAAACCTATTCCTAAACCTTTGCTAATCAACAAGATAGGGTGTATTTCTTCTAATATTGGGACTATTTGCGGTTCTTTCTTTTTGAGCATACTATATGCTCCCATCAACATCAAAACAGCAAATAAAAGTAACAACGCAATTCCTTTTTGCAAGGTAAAATTGCCTATGCTAAATAGTACATCAGGCATCAAAGGCAATAAAAAACGGCGTGCTACAAAAACCCCAAGCACCGAAGCAAAACCAAAAGTAGCAGCAATTTTCCACGAAATATTATCGTGTTTGGCTTGATTGATAGAGCCTACAATGCTCGTAATGCCTACAATTCCTAAGGAATAGGTTGTAGCCAAGACTGCATCCACAGAAAATAAATAAACTAAAATAGGTACGGTCAAAATTGCACCGCCACTGCCCGTTAAGCCCAGCACCAGCCCCATGATTAAAGCACCTATGTATCCGATAATTTCAAGCATTGTGTTAAGTTAGTTGTAGCATAGACTTCAGTCTGTGCTTTTGTTGCGTGATAAAAGCACAGACTGAAGTCTATGCTACAGACAGATTTTATAATTTTGCACAGCAATTTTCCAAACAATGAATAATATTCATAAAATCGGTATGTTTCAGAAAATAATAACTGCTTTTGCCTTCTTTCCGAAAATCTACCAAACCTTTATCCCGCAATAAAGTTAAATGTTGCGACAAAATAGCCTGTTCTATGCCCAAAATTGTCTGTAATTCGGAATTACTATATTGCTTTTCGCCTCCCAATAATTCCAAAATAGCCAATCTTTGTGGGTGGGCAGCAACTCGCAACATTTCGGCTGCCTTTTGTAATTTTTCAGTGCTGACTCTTTCCACTAATGTTCCCATTTTCTTCTCGTTTTATTACGATACAAATATATACATAGATATATTACTATACAATTATTTATCAAACTATTTTTTTATTTTAGTAAATTTAATTGCAAAAATATATTTAAAATAGTTTTTTTGTTATTTGTTTAATTTACATAGCAGTTGTATATTCCCATTTAGGCAAATGAGGGTGTGGTACGAATATAGAAAAATTTGTAAGCAGTATTCTTGTAGAATACGTATTGGTTTTTGTTTTCCATTCCTTTCTATGTTTACACAAACAACGACAAAAAATTTGAATACTGTGTTTTTTTCACTACTTTTGTAGATAGACAAATTTAAAATTTTCCATGAAAATATATACCAAAACAGGCGACAAAGGACAAACATCTTTGCTTGGAGGCACAAGAATTTCCAAATCTCACCCACGTATCGAGGCGTATGGCACTATAGACGAACTCAATTCTTATATTGGTTTGGTAAGAGACCAAGCAGTAAATGAAAGTCGCAAAGATTTATTGAAAGAAATTCAAGATAGACTGTTTACTATAGGTTCACATTTGGCAGCAGACCCCGAAAGAAATACCAAAAAAGTACCAGATTTACTACCTACAGACATAGAATTGTTGGAACAGGCAATGGATATGATGGACGCAGAATTACCCGAATTGCGTTTTTTTGTATTACCAGGGGGACATCAGGCAGTATCTTTTTGTCATTTGGCAAGAACTGTATGCAGACGTGCTGAAAGATTGGTTATTGCTTTTTCGGAAGAGGTTGTTATAGAAGAAATGATTATCAAATACCTCAATCGGTTGTCTGATTATTTATTTGTTTTGTCCCGAAAAATGGCACAGGAATTAGGTGCTGAAGAAATAAGTTGGAAACCAAGAGTTTAATATTTTTAGATATTAGAGTTTATGAATAATTGTTGTAGCATTGGACTTTAGTCGGGGACGCCTTAGTCTGTGCAAGTTATTGATTTTCAACTACTTAAAAACAGAATAAAGTCTATTATACAAAACTATTTTAGCAAACCAAATAGAAAAAAGATGAAAACTTTGCTTGTACTTTTTATTTTTTATGCACACCAATTTTTGGGGCAAGAAATTCCTACCAATATCAAAGGGCAAGCCGAATGGGTAGATTTTTCTTTTGTAGATAGTGCAAGCAAAGAAATTTTGTATGCACGAGCAATGGCTTGGCTACAAGATACGTATGGCAATGTAAAAAAAGCAGAGCAGATAAAAACAAATAGCGAATGGACTATTGTAGCCAAAACAACAACCGAAAAATATAGATACCACTTCAAAGGAAAGGATATGAAAATAGGACATTTTAGCTATATTATTTCTATTCATTGCAAAGACACAAAATATAAATGTATTATCAACGAAATTCAATACGATTCTAATGTGTTTGCAGATTTGCTTGGAACAGATTTGTCAGCTACACAACCATTTTCACCAAAATATGAAGCAGATGGATTTGTGCAAATTTGGAAATTTTTACAACTAACAGTAAGCAAAGATTTGAAAAAAGATTTAGCTACTTTGAAAATCTATATGCTCAATGAATTGCCAAAATAGGAGAAAACAATACATATAGGTTGTATATTTGTACGGTATATGTATTATTAAATTATTAACTATAAAAATATTACACTGTCTTAAAAATCTTATCCAAAGGAATTTCTAATTCTGGAAATAAAAAAGGAATAATACTTTCTGTTTTGGTATAAACGCCATGCGAATAATATTTGTCGTCTTGCAAAACATATTGGTGCAAAACTTCCTCCGCAGGATAGACTATCCAATATTCTAAAACTCCATTTTCTTCATATAATTTGTATTTGTCTGTAAGGTCAGTTTTTTTATTGCTTGGCAATAAAATTTCGATAATCAATTCAGGAGAGCCATTACAACCTTGTGCATCTATTTTTTCGGTATCACAAATCACACAAATATCAGGTTGCACCACAGTAAAAACTTCGGTATTAGACAAAATAGACTTTTTGCGGTTATACAAACGTACATCATAAGGGGCAAAAAATGCTTCACATTTTTTGTCTTGAAAATAATTTCCAAAATAATTACTTAATCTAAAAGCAATTCGTTGATGAGCAGTATTTGCACCCGCCATTTGGCGAATATAGCCTTTCAAAAGTTCTATTCGTCCCTCAAATTGCCAAGTTAGGTAATCTGCATACGAATAAACTTTGTTTAGGTCGAGGTCTTGTAAGGAAGTTACCATAAAATATCCATTTTATGCTACAAAATTACTAAAAAATATGGATAGTAGGTTTCTAAATTTTTAATTTTTTTGGTTCTTGTAAAATTTATGCAAAAAGATGTAATCTTGCGAAGTGTCGCACCATTCAAAAGATTACATCTTTCCGCATAAATTTTACAAGAAACATTGGCTTAGGAAGAATTATCCTATTTTTTGGGTTTTGCTAAGTGCGTGATTTTGTTCGGCATTTTCTATTCTTTCTTGGATTTCGGCATACCTATTTTCATAATTTTTGTCATTGGTTTGCATCAATTTATCCCAAATATTAAAATACAAGCCAAAATTTCCTCGCGAATATTGGTGGTGCATATTATGGTGTGTTGGTGTATTTAGCCATTTGAAGATTTTATGTTTGAGCATATTTTTGCCATGATATTCAAAACCTGTATGCCCCAACACATTCATTACAATACTATACAACAGAAATAGAAAGGCAGCCAATGGGTGAATAGGCACTATAAACACAATAATTGGGAAAAAAGCAGCTTCTACAATGGCTTCTAATGGGTGGAAAGCAAAAGATGTCCAAGGCGAAGGATTATGCGAAAGGTGATGCACTTTGTGAAAAATACCAAACAATCGAGGGTGGTGCATAGCTCTGTGTGTCCAATAAAAATAGGTATCATGCACAAAAATTAGCATAATAATAGAAAACACAAGGTACAAGCTACCATATTCGGCAATATTTGTATAAAGCATCGTATAACCAGCTTTGCGAGCCATAAAAACACTTAGTCCCAAAATACCAAAAATTAGACCAGAAGAAATAGAGTAAAGAATATCTCTACGGTGTTGTTTCCAATCGGGATATTTTTGTTGAATTTTTCGGTGGAACATTTCTTTCCGTTGCCAAACATAGAAAATAGCATAGGCAAGTCCAGCAAATAAAAAATAACGAAGAATATTAAGAATAAGAGGCAGAAACATTTGATATTTTTCCATAATTTTCTGTTTTTAGGTGATATACAAATTCCAATAATTGATAATTTTTATCATTCATTTGAAAATAAGATACAGAAAATAGAGAAAGGTTTAATGGAATTAAATATCTTTTACAACTCCTTGTTGTTTCCAACGCAAATGGCGACGTAAGTTCATCCAAAATGCCAAAATTAAATAAAGCAAAATAGGTGAGCCAAAAGTCAAAAAAGAAACATAAATAAAATACAGCCGCACACTGCTAATCGAAATGCCCATCTTTTCGCCTATCCGTGTGCAGACACCAAAAGCCCTATGGGTAAAAAAATGTTGTATCTCTTTCATTTTAGTAAGTGTAAAGTTTGTACTACAAAGGTCGTAATAAGTTGTGATAAATTACGTTTTTTTAAAGAAAAATAAATAGATGTTATTAAAAACAAAAAAGCTACAAAATTGTTTTGTAGCTTTTTGTAAAAATAATTTTATGGCAAATATTAGTTTAAGGTAAATTTATAATCTTCTAATACTTGTCTTTCTTTGTAAAACAAACGAATTGTATAAGTACCTTCGTCTAATTTTTTGTTAATTTCGTATCGTTGTTTTGCTTTGTATAATTTTGATTTTTCGTCAAATTGCATACGCAAACCTACTTTATTGTAAGTACGGTATGGTTTGTTTGCTTTGTCAAAAATAGTCATATACACAAGTTTATCTTTGTCATCATTGTCAAACAAAGCTGCACCACATTCAAAACTTACATTCAAATCATCTACTTGTCTTGGCAAGTTTTCTGGAGATGAACCTAATTCTATAAATTTGCCCGAACTTCTCAACTGATATTGTGCTTTAAAGTTTAAGATTTTTTGGTTTAAAGGCAATAATTCTGCAATACGAGCTTCTTGTTCTTGCAACATTTTTTTGCTTTGTTCTAATAGGCTTGTCAAGTTTGCTTTTTCTGCGTTTGCTTGTTCTAATTGGCTACGCAATGCTGTCAAATCTTGTCCTGCTTTTTGAATTTCTGCTAATTTTGTTTTCATTTTTTCTAAATCAGCTTTTGCTAATTTAAGGTTTTTCATAGAACTACCTACTTGTGCTGCCAAAGATTTGTTACGTTTGATAGCCACGTCTAAATCTTGTTTGTATTTTTCTACTTGGCTTTTGATGCTTGCAATATAGTTAGAAGCATATTGGTTGCGAAGACTTTCAGCAGATTCTATAGCATTAGAAAAAGTACCTTTGCGTGTTTGGTAATCTGCATATTTTGCCAATACTGCATCTGGAGTATTGGTAATTTGTTTTCTGTCGTTGCGAATTTGCTCGGTAACTTTGTCTAATTCGGCAACTAAAGAATCTGCATTTGGCAAGCCCGAAGTACCATCTTTTGCATAGCCAATTTCTGCACCTGCACGTTTTTCTAATTCTCCTAAATCTTGCAATAAAATTTGCAAATCACGTGTTGCATATTCTTTATTTTTTTTGAAGGCATAAAGACCTCCAAAAAACAACAAAGCAGATAGTATTGCAACTACAATAATAAAAACTACTCCTTCTTTTGATTTCATAATAGCTTAACTGTTTAAAATTGTGATAATTAACATATTTGGGTTAAAGTTTTACTTTAAGTCAAAGATACAGAAAAAAATAATTGAATAGCAACAAAATTCTTATATTTTTTTGTTTTAGGTGCAATATATTTTTTTATTCAAAAACATAAAATAAATAGCAACTATTTATTTTACTACCAATAAATTTTTAGCAACTTGATAACTTAAAAAAATGACTTTTTTGTCCTGCAATTCTACGCTAAACGACTGGTCAAACTCTATAATTTCTTTAATTTCCAACACTGTTCCCAAAGCCAATCCTGTAGCCACCAAATATTGCAAAAATGAGGGTGAATGGTCTATTACGCCTGTTACAAATACCTTATCTTTTGTTGCAAAAGTGGATAAAGGCAAAGATTGGTGCTTAAAAAAATGTCCATCTTTGTTTGGAATAGGGTCGCCATGTGGGTCATATTGCGGAAATCCCAAAAATTTATCGAGTTTATCTATTAATTTTTCTGAAGTAATATGCTCAAGTTCTTCGGCTATTTCGTGTACTTCGTCCCAATTAAATTCTAAGGTATTTACCAAAAAATATTCCCAAAGCCTATGTTTTCTAATAATTTGAATAGCTATTTTTTTGCCTTGCTCTGTTAATTGTACACCTTGATATTTTTCATAACTGACTAACTGTTTATCTGCCAATTTTTTTAACATTTCGGTTACAGAGGAGGCTTTTGTAGCCATTTTTTCGGCAATAGCATTGGTGCTTATTTTGCCATCTGCATTTTCGGCTACTTTAAAAATAGCTTTGAGGTAATTTTCTTCAGTTTCTGTTTGCATAAATCAAAATAAGCGGAAATTTTATGTTTTGTATTCTTTTTTAGCATCTTTATTCCAACATAATTTTAAAAATTTGCCTCTCTCCTACCCTATTCCAAGTTTCTACTACATACATACCTTTTGGCAACTGTTCCAAATTCCAATTTTCGGGTTGATTGGGTTCTAAAGTATTCGCAAAACCTGTAAATTGTCCCAAAACAGTATATAATTTAAGAGATAGTTTTTCTTTGCTTATAAAATAAATACTATTTTTTGTAGGATTTGGAAAAATTTGCAAGTTTTTGGTAGATTCTTTGCTATTTTCGTCTGTAATTCCTGTAATTACATTCGTAAAACGTAAAAAATGTATTCCTCCTGTATTTGTACCTACAAAAATGTTTTTACCCAAAACCGCAGGGCAGGTCAAAGTTCCAAAATCATAATTGACTTGCAAATTATAAATTTTATCTCGAATAATATTACTTATCTCCAAAAAATTTGTATTGATTGTAGCATTATCCGCCAAAATATCCATAAAATTTTGGTAAACGTGCAAATTTCCACTTCCATCTCCTGTAATTAACTCTAATTTTTGGTCGTTGGTAAGGTCTGCTACTGCCAAACTCAAAGCTATTTTGTTTGGATTGGCAACAATACCGCCTGCACTTGCTGTCCGTAATACAAAAGTCAAATTTCCTGTATTTTCCCAATATTCCAAGTTTCCCGCCAAACGAGCCAAAAGCAAATCTATTTGCCCATCTGCATTAATATCTATCAGCAAAGGCTCATCAAAAGGTCTTAAGCTGGTCGTAATTGGCAAAATTTGGCGTTTAGTAAGGTCAAAATTTAGGTTTTGATTTGGTAGATTTTCGTTTAATACATATTCTATTTTTGCGATATTTTGCGGGGTGGAAGAACTGAAAATAAGGTCTAAAGCATTGTCTTTATTCAAATCTGCAAAACTTATTTTAATATGTAAGTTGTTCAATGCCAAGAAGTTATAAATATTTTCGTCTTGTAATTTAAAACTTGCTTGTTCGTTAGTACCTATATTTTGGTAATAAAAAACTTGTGCTTTATAGCTATTATCGGCTTGCAAACTGCCACTATTTGCCAATAACAAATCTAATTTTCCATCTGCATTGACATCCACTATAGTTGGTCGGCAATTTTCGCCAATATCTATCATTTGGTTTTGCAAAAACTCTTTGCTTTGGAACACAAAATTTGGTTTGGTATTGCTACCTGTGTTTTTGTAAAGCCAAGTATTTTTTCTAAAATCTGTTAATTTGTCGGCATTATCAAACAAATTGGGTGCAACTACCAAGTCATTTATTCCATCAAAATCTACATCTTCATAATACGAGGCAGGAAAAACATAAAAATCTACAGGGTTATTGGCTGGAAAATTTGGCATAAAAGCATCAAATTTTGCATCTTGCACAGTTCCTTTGTTAAAAAAAGCTGCCAAATTTCTACAACTAACATCACCAATAAGCATATCTTTGAGTCCATTGCCGTCTAAATCGAGGACTAATTGTGTAGAACCCGAATGTTCTGTACGTAAAGTTTGTGGCAAATTTTTAGCTTTTTTATTTATTAACTCATCTTTTAGCTCGTCTTTTTGGGCTTCGCTACAGTTGTTGTTGCCAAAAGTATAGTCATTGCAACGGCTACATTCTTGAAAATCTCCCCATTTGGTAGATACTTTTTCAAATTCTAAACTGTCTAATTTTTTATATTTTTCCACACTTATATTTTTGGCATATTCGACATTTGTACCAAGCGAAGGGGTAAAAAACAGAATGTCTATATCTCCGTCATTGTCTATGTCTGTAATAGCTGGAATATCTGTAGCATCTATAGAAATATTGATAGTAGCATTACCCGAAATACTTTTAGTGTTTAGGCTTTTGGGAATTTGCACAAAAGACACTGTTTGATTCCTTGCACTGTTATTTTTATAAACTGCCACCGTAGAATTGTAGGTAGTAAAAATATCTTTTTTGCCATCTTTGTCATAATCTATCAGCAAACACCAATTTTGCATAGGAGGAAATAAAATTTCGTAGGCAGGTGCATACACATAGCTATTGTTTTGTTGCAAAAAGGTAAAAATTCGGTTACTTGTACGGTCAAAAACAAATAAATCATTTTTTGCATCTCCATTCAAATCTATAGTCGAAAACTGTGGCGAATTTAAACCACCTGCCAATGCCAAAGGTAAGGCTTGGTTATTTGGCAAAACAAAGGGAATATCTGTTGCAAAATCGTATTGCAAAACTTTGTTTTGTGCTGTAGCATATATGTATAAACTAAAAAATAAAATAGCAAACAATATTTTTTTCATAAATATTTTGGATAAGACCTTAAAGATACGCAAAGATAAAAAATTATTGCAATGGCTTATAAACAAAAAATAGTTATAAATGTTGGCAACATTATTTACTAATTTATGTTATGTGTATAAGTAAGTTGTGTAGTACGGAACTCCATTTCCGTACAGTCATAAAAGCAAGCATATTTTATTGACGTAATAAATCATGTACGGAACTGTAGTTCCGTACTACGAATACGCAACTTGCATTACCCATAAAAATTAAACCCTCTTTAAAATGGAAGTATATAAAAGTAAATATTGGACTATGTCTTTTGAAAATAACAAC
>JBIKRY010000192.1:0-9173 GCA_044348925.1 Bernardetiaceae bacterium | reverse complement strand
AGCCACTGTTTTGCCTTTTGGAATGGTAAAAGAAATATTTTTTAGGACAGTTCTATCCGTTGTATAAGCAAAACTTACTTGTTGAAAAACAACACTATTGCTAAATTTTTCCAAAATTTTGGCATCTTTAGCATCTGTTATCAACGAGGGTGTATCCAAAATAGATGTTACTCGGTCAGCCGCCGCCAAGCCTCGTTGAATACCACTAAACAAAGACGATAAAGCCTTGATAGGTGATAAAATTTGCGAAAAAATTACGATATAGGTAATAAATTGCGGAGCTTGTAATTCTGGGTTTTCGCCAACAATCATCGAACCACCATACAATAATAGACCTGCAATGACAAAAACACTAAGAATTTCAGACACAGGGCTTGCAGAATCTATGCGTTTGGACACAGAACGAATAGTTTTGCTGTAGGCTTCGTTTTTGGTGGTAAACTTGTCATCTATATATTTGTCGGCATTAAAAGCCTTAATTACTTTCATTCCAAACAAAGTTTCATCGATAATGCTTAGTAATTGCCCTAATAATTCTTGGCTATCTTTGCCACTTTGTCGCAATTTTTTGAGTATTTTGCTAATAATTAAGCCCGAAAAAGGCAAAAATAACAATACAAAAATTGTAAGTTTTAGCGAAGTATAAAGCAAAATTACGAAGTAAATAATTACTTTTGCAGGCTCAATAAACACCGATTTTAAAGAATTAACTACAGACATTTCTACTTCTTGCACGTCTGTAGTTAGACGAGCCATAATATCTCCTTTTCGTTCATTGGAATAAAAACCAATGTGCATCTTGCCCAAATGCCTAAATAATTGATTGCGAAGATTTTGAATAATGGCAATACGTGCATTATTAATGGTCATCATAGATAAATATCTAAATAAATTAGATACTACGGTCATACAAATCATTATCACACATACATATTGCAATGCCCCTAATTGCCCGTATTCTTGAATGGCAAAGGTCATATAATAATTAAACAAATCTTTAAAATAACTAAGCCCAAATGTAAAGGTAGGAACTTGTAAATTTTGAACTTGTTGTGGGATTTTTTGAAATAATACGTCTAATAATGGAATTAGCATTGTAAAATTTACAGTACCAAAAACAATCGCAATAATGGCAAACAAGCAATGTTGTGGAACAAAAATCCAAGATGGTGCATACGATAAGATGCGAATATACGTTTTCATACAAGCAAAGTACGTGAATATTTAGTAAAATACCAATATTTTTGTTTGCCTAAATTTTACTTTGCCATACTTCATCACTTGGATATACACTTCATTAGCTATTGCACCACAATATTACAGTTTTTCTAATAGGCTTGCAACTATTTTTGGTAGCCATTCGTGTTCTAATGCCAATACATTTTTTGCTATAGTTTCGGCACTGTCTTCAGGATTAATTGCACATTTTTTTTGTAAAATTATTTCTCCTTCGTCATATTTTGTATTTACATAGTGAATGGTAATGCCTGTTTCTGTTTCTTGTGCTTGCTTTACGGCTTGATGTACCTGCATACCAAACATACCTTTTCCCCCAAATTTTGGCAATAAAGCGGGGTGTATATTGATAATTCTTTTAGGGTAATTGTTTAGCAAATAGTTTGGAATTAGCCATAAAAAACCTGCCAAAACAATAAAATCAACTTTCTGTGTTTGCAAAAAATCCAAAACAGTGTTTTGTTCATAAAACTCCTGCCGATTAAATACAAAGGTTTCTATACCTAATGCTGTAGCTTTTTCTAAAATAGCTGCGTTACTTTTATTAGAAAGAATTAAAAAAGAAATTTCTTGTTTATGTTGATATTCTTTAGTCAAATAATCTATAATTTTTAAGGCATTAGAACCTGTGCCAGAAGCAAAAATTGCGATTTTCATACAAGTAATTTTAGTTTTGCAAATGTAATGAAATTTGTGTACTATCAAATATAGTATAATATTATGCTTGTCTAAATTATTTTTAAAGCACAGAGAAATCTATTCTACAAATTTTAATGTTTTAACCTCCTCTAATCAATTTTTCTAATGCGTTGAGATGGTCTTGAAATGCTTTTTTTCCATTTTCGGTGGCTTGATACGTAGTATTTGGTTTTCTGCCTACAAACTGTTTTTGCACAACAATATACTCCAACTCCTCTAATGCTCGTAGATGACTTGCCATATTTCCGTCTGTTAATTGCAATAATTCTTTGAGTGCCGTAAAATCTACAGCATCGTTTACCATCAGCACCGACATAATGCCTAATCGTGCTTTGCTTTCAAATGACTTATTGAGTTGTTCTAAAATATCTTTCACGTTAATTTTCGTATTTATGATACATCAACCAACCATAGAGTATGTGCAAAATTCCAAAGCCAATAGCCCAAAACAATAAACCATAACCACTCCAAAAAGCTGCTAATATACCTAAAATTATTTCACAAATAGCCAAATATCTAAGGTCATTTAAAGTATATTTGGAGGCATTGAGCAAACCTAAACCATAAAAAATAAGTGTTGCTGGTGCAACCAATGGTAAAACATTATGCAAAACTAATGTTATACAAAACAATCCGCCTGCTATCAATGGCAAAAATAAGTTGATTAGCATACGTTTGGCGGTTGTATCCCAAATAGGCAAACCTTTGCGTTTGGCTTTGCGAGTAGTAAAATAAATACTTGCCACTATCGAAGCCAACAAAACTCCTGTAGCATCTGCAAAGAAAAATAACAAAAATTCTTTTTCATTGCGAATTGCCTCATAATTGTTTGGTTCATAAAAACTCAAGCCCAAATACCAAAAGGCAATCGCAGCACCAAGCAAAGCAAAAATTCCTGCGGATACGCCTGCCAAACCACTCAAAGAAATAAATCTTGAAGATTTATTCATTAAATCTCGTATTTCGTGTAAAGTTTCTAAATGTGTTTCTTGTAAATTCATAGAATAAAAGAACTTTGTTTTTCAAAGTAAATAGAAAAATTTTATTTTTGCAAAATATTCTGTAGAATAATCTAAGTGATGTAGCAACTTAAATTAAGTAACTTACATTTATTGGTTAAGTTATTTAATAATTAAAATATTTTGCAATTATTTAATTATTTTTGTTTTTAAATATAAAGTAAATTACTACATTTACATATATTTGTTACAAGCTACATCTAAATAGATAGTTTATTGCAATTAATTACTTGTTTATCAAGTATTTAATGAGTAATTATTTATGCAATTAGTGTAATTTTTAGGTTTTTGATGAGCCAAGAGTTATAAAAATATTCAAAAGTTATTTTACTGCTATGCAAAAAATATTTTATAGCCTATTTTTATCATTTTTTGTCTTTGTTGCTTTTGCACAAGACGAAATAGAATATACTGCCAAAGAAATTCAAAGTCGCCGAATTACCAAAATTCAAATTTGGGAGCAGCAAGCTGCGTGGGATAAAGAAAATAACCTGCTCAATAACCAAGATAGTTGTATCTATCTCGAAAAAGAATATGATACCAAAGGACGACTGATAGCAAGTACCGAAAACTATTGTCCCGAAAAGATGCACAATCGTGGCGACTACTATACGTATGACAATTTTGGTAGAATTACTGCCTATTCGCGTAGTGAGTA
The DNA here is from genome assembly GCA_044348925.1 of Bernardetiaceae bacterium. Lineage (GTDB taxonomy): Bacteria > Bacteroidota > Bacteroidia > Cytophagales > Thermoflexibacteraceae > JAAFKA01. The sequence goes on along the minus strand of JBIKRY010000192.1, from coordinate 5,561 downwards.
TGGAATTGGAGAAGTGGAATTTAGGGGAGTACGATATGAAAATTTGACGGAATATGACAGCATACAATATGACCAAGGTATGAAACAAATTAAGGTAATAGAATATAATAAAGATAAAAAATTGCAAAGCAAAAAAACATACCAAGATAATGTTTTAACAGAATCACATCAATATACTTATAACAACAGAGGTATTTTGGTGAGTGAAATAGGAATGCACCGAGGTATGGAATTTGAAAAACTTTATACACATAACGAAAAAGACAGCATTATTATCGAAAGAGTGTATCAAGATAAATTGCTTATTCAACAAGAAAAATTTGAATATAATAGCAATGGAACAAGAAAAAATTATTACCACATTACCTATCAAGATACAGATTCTATTATACAACTCATTCATTATGAATACTTTAGCAATTTACATATCAAAAAAATTACGATTTCTGAAAATGACGAAAAAGGCGTATTTCATTTGATAGAATTGAATGAGTATGATAAAAATGATAATCTTAGTAAAACCGAAAATTGGATAGACCGTGAAAATCCAACTCTGCAAGAATTTACATACACCAGCAAAAAACAACCAAAATCTATAGTTTGGAAACAAAATGGGAAAGTAATTTCCCACGCAAATTACCACTATAATAACCGTGATTTATTGGTAGAATATGCATACAAAGAGCAAGATTCTTTTTTACATATTACATATATATATGATACAAGTAATTTGTTGGTAGAAAAAATATTTAAAACGGATAATAAATTGAGCAAAAAATACCGTTATACTTATCATTATTTACGTTAAAATAGGCAGATGATTACAAATTTCGTATATTCGCCTATACGGTTTTGCTACGCAACTTAATTAGATAGGCTTTTAATTGGTAGTTCACCTTATTTTATTGTAATAACCATTCTTCAGGATTCAAACGTATTAGTTTTTGCCAAACTTGGAATTGTAATTCAGGAATGGCATCTGCATTGAGTCCTACAATGCCTATTTTGTCGCCTGCTTGTACTCTATTTCCTACGATTACTTTGGTAGATTCTAATTTTGCATAAATGGTATAATATTCTTTGTTGTGTTCCAACATTACTAAAATTCCTGCTCCAGGTACTTTGTTTACAGCCACCACTTCGCCACCAAATACTGCAATAACCGAAGCATTTTTTTCGGTGCGAATATCTACACCGTGATTTTCGAGTAGCACTTTTGGATAAATTGGGTGCTGATATACGCCAAATTTACGACTAATAAAACCACTTTCTACAGGCATTTTCAAAAAACCCTTTGCCTTTGCAAAAGTCGAAAAAACCATGTCTTTGTTAGCTTTCAGATTTTTCTTTTCTTCCTCGGTGGTCAATGTTCTTGACATTTTGTTTTTGTCTAATAACTCTATATCTTTCTCTATGACTTTATTTTTAGTATCTTTTTTACTTTCTATTTCATTTTTTTGGGTTGCATTGGTAATATTTTCCAATACGATTTTGTCGATAGCAGTAATTGCTTTTCTGCTTTTTTCTATTTCTACTTTCAAGCTATTTGCATCTTGTTTGAGCTTGGCAAGTGTGTTGCTATATTTTTCTTTATTTTGCTCAAATGCCAAATTTTCTTTTACTTGTTCTCCCAATAATTTATCTTTTTCTGCTTTTATTTTTACCAATTCTTGTTGTTGCCTTTTTAGTGCTTCGTGAAGTCGATGAATATTAGACATTTGTTTTTGTCTATCTTGCGAATATTGTTTAAAATATTCGTTTCTCGATAATAACTCTCGCAAACTCGAAGCCGAAAAATACATTGCCAACACAGATTTAGCCCAAGTTTTATCTTTTTGGCTATAGGCACGTATAACATCTGCATATTCTCTACGTAGATTTTCTAATTCTGTTTGTTTGCGAATTACTGTTTTTTCTATATCTATAATTTGATTATCATACATACTTACTTCTGTTTGTAAGTTATCTATCAAATTTTTTCGCAAGCCAAGTTGATAATTTAAGCCTTCTAATTTACTGATACTTTCTTTTTGGTTATGGTCATTATTTTCCAAAGCCCGCATAGCTTCTGCAATTCTTTTTTGGTATTTATGCCTTTCCTGTTCTATATTTGCTTTATTGATAGACATATCTTGAGCAAAAGTTGTAGAAACTACCCAGCAAGAAAAAAACAAAAAACGAAGTGTAAAAAGTTGTCGAAAATTATTAGTTGTTTGTGTGTGCATAAAATAATAGTTATTTATACAAAATTTCTCCTAATATAGTGTATTGCAAAGGTTCTTTAAAAATAATTTTCTGCTCTCCAATAATGCCATATTTGGTAATTTTATTATTTTGTAATACAATTTCTAAATCTTTTTTGCTTTGATACAACTGATTTTCATCTATCCAAGATACCTTTATCTGCGTGGGTGCATCTTTTCCGCCTGCCACATAAAGGCGTTGTACTTTTGCATTTTTTTCTATTGCCTCATATTCCACAAAATTTTTCCCATATCTTGCCAAATACATATCTTTCAAAACAGGTTTGTTAATATCTACTTCGGCAAAAATAGCTAATTCTTGTTTCCAATCTATTTTTTCTGCAACACTTTTATCACTAATGCCATTGGCGGTGGTATTTTTTCTAACCGTATAAGTTGATTTTTCCAATGTTGCTATTTGTGTTTGCATAAAACTTGCCATATCAAAATATTGATGTGTAGTAACTTTGGGTTTCATTCGCAAATCTGAACACGAGGCAGACAAAATAAATACTACAAAAAAAAGTTTTTTCATCGAACAAAAGTTATAAATAAGGTGTATTTTTGGTAATTTCAGGACAAAATAGGCTATTTCCTATGTACCTACTCTGCTAAAAATCCGTATGTTTGGTGTGGTAATTGTAACCTTTGGGGAACTTCTACCATAATATTTCCAAGCATTTTACATTGGCAAGCAAGCCTTTCATTGGCTTGTAGGCGTTGAGATTCTTGTTGTTTTTGCTCAAATACGGTTAATTCTGTCAAATTTTTTTCCCCAGCAATCACACGCATGGCACAAGTAGTGCATCTGCCCTTGCCACCACAAGCCTGCAACCAATCTATTGCTGCTTCTTGTATATTTTTTAATACCGTTTGTGAACTATCACAAACTATTTTTTTGTTATACAAATTAACAATTACTAATTCTATCATAGTTTATTTTGTTTAATGCAATTTGTATATGATTGCCATTGTGGACTTGCAACATACAATCGTCTTTATGCCATTTGGTTGAGTGTATCTATGTAAGATAAAACCTCCTCTCTTCCTGTTTTTTTTTCGGCAGAACTAACAAAAAATTTTGGCATTTCTGTCCAATATTGTTTCATTACATTTTGGTAATGTGTCAAACTTTTTTGCACCGCAGTAGGGGATAATTTGTCGGCTTTGGTAAAAATAATGGCAAAAGGTTGTGCATTTTCGCCTAACCAACGCATAAAATCCATATCATTGGTTTGTGGTTCGTGACGAATATCAATCAACACAAAAACGCAACGCAAATTTTCTCGATTCGCCAAATATCCTTCTATCATTTTCTCAAACTTACTGAGCATTACCTTACTTACTTTAGCATAACCATACCCTGGTAAATCCACTAAATACCATTTGTCATTGACTATAAAATGATTGATAAGTTGTGTTTTGCCTGGGGTTTGTGAAGTTTTTGCCAAACCATTTACCTGCACAAGCATATTAATAAGAGATGATTTACCAACATTTGACCGACCAATAAAAGCATATTCAGGCATTGTTTGTGGTGGGCATTTGGCATGTTCTGTATTGCTACACAAAAACTTTGCGGAGTGTATTATCATAATTTTAAGTAAATAAATGCAATAAACCAATATTTTTTTAGGATTGATTTATTGCACATGAAATAAAGTATAAAAAAATAAGCTAATAATGTTTAATAAGTATGAAATATAATAGATGAAATATGAAAGTAATCTATTGGTTATCAAGTAGTTTTACTACATAAAATCGTATTTTATTTCACACATAGTACCTAATAAAATTAAGTAGTTATAGATTTTAAATTAATTCACTATTTCAATAGCAATAACTTAGAAATAGAAATAATCTAAAATAATTTGTATTTACTACTCAAACTAAGTAAAGTTATTTTATTTGTCTAATTTTTTAGAGAAATTTAGACCGAAAAACTTTCGCCACAGCCACAACTTCTGCTTGCATTTGGATTAACAAACAAAAATCCTTTGCCATTTAGTCCGTCTGAAAAGTCTAAAGTTGTACCCAATAGATATAAAAGGCTTTTTTTGTCCACCAAAATTTTGATTCCTTTGTCTTCAAATATTTGGTCTTGTTCTTTTAATCCATCGTCAAATAATAAATCGTACATTAATCCCGAACAACCACCACCTTTTACTGCCACACGAATATTGTGATTATCTGTTTTGCCTTCGGTAGTGCGAATGGCTATAATTTGGTCTTTTGCTTTTTCTGTTACGTGTATCATACTTTTCTATTTTTGTTTTTCAGAAAACAAGTTTTATCTATCAATAAGTTTCAAAGGTATAAAAAAATTATTATAAATTATCAATATTTTTTGTTAGCAAGTACCAAAAAAGGTGTAAATTTTCAAAAATGGATATTTTTTAGCTGATTTAAGTAATGCGACAAAATAAATGCGTATTTTATTGCATTACTTACCTTATTACAAAAAAAAGGTGTAATCTTTCTTAAGATTACACCTTTTTGGTTACAATAAAACTAAAATAAGTTTTGGTTATTAAAAAATAAGCATAAAAAAAATTATATTTTATTTTAAACAATAAGCCATCAATCAAAAAAATTACAAATCATTGGAAGCAAGTTATCAGTGTACTAATAGTAGCTTACAATAAACAAAGTTAGTTAAGGCTTAAAATTTAGTGTTTACTTATTGTTTATATAACTATATTTCCCAAAGGGTTTATTTTAGTTATTACTGTAGGTACACTACTAAATACGAGTTTTAAGTTCTTGCAATGACTCTATAAGAGTATCTAAGTCTTTTTTATCAATATTTATTGTAGCTGCATTAAAGAAGTCTCTTACATCTATTTCCAAGATTTTAAGAATTCTTAAAAATGTAGCTAAAGTCATTTGTGAATGACCTGTTTCGTAGTGTCCGTACTGACCTACACTGATGCCAAGTTGACCTGCAACTTCGCGTTGAGAGATATTTTTGGTATCTCTTAGACGTTTCAATCCTCTGATTATTTCTTCAGCTTCCATGATAATAAAAAGTATTTAATGTTTCCGTTGCAAATCTATTTATTTTTTTTTAATTCATAATTTAATTATTTCTTTTTTTTTATTTTTTTTTAAAAAACTATTTTAATGGCATAAAAAAATATAAAAAAATAATTAAAATAGCTAAAATTTTTCAAAAATCGAGAGAAAAATTTTTTTTTCATTTTTTCTCTCTACTTTTTTCTCTATTTCGCTGGCAAACTGTTTTTTTCTCTACCTCGATTTTTATCTTTTCATTATTTTATTTTAAAAATAGCTATTGGTAATAGGAAAATATAAAAA
>JBIKRY010000191.1:0-9201 GCA_044348925.1 Bernardetiaceae bacterium | reverse complement strand
TTGATTTTAAATCAATGCCAAAATAAGGAATACCGAATATTTTTTTTATGGTAACCCCCATGTATGTATAAAATCCTACGTTGCTCGATTGCCCCACAGGTGGAGATGCCTTGGCATAGAACGAAAAGTTTACTAATAAAAACTCTACACGAGCATTTAATAACGCATCATTTGCTTGAAAATTCCAAGTATCTCCGCCAACGCTGTTGCTATTAATAAGGGCATGATTATCACACTGTTGCGGATAGCCTAATTTCTGTAATTTGGCTGCAAAATCTTTGCGAGTATTCATAAAATCAATCATTTGCAAAGGTTCATCACTATGCAAATAGACCATCATCTGGGCAGCAGCAGGCGAATTACTGCTTTTGATAAAATTAGCAACATCAGCAGAAACAACACTCACACCTTCAAAATCTTGTAAGGCATTGCCAATAATAAATTGCAAACCAATAGGAATAAAAACCCCTTGATGTGGTGAGTCGTAGGAAAAATAATTAGTTACCAAATGTCGTTTCCCTTTGTTTTCCATACTTTTCAGACAATAACGAGCTATTAAACCACCCATACTTACACCTATCACCGTATTAGAATTTTGTAAAACCTCTGTTTTGCTATTTGTGTATTCTATCAAAGTTTCTAAAGCTAAGGCATTTGCCTCGATGGGAGCAGTAACATCATTCCAATTCACAAAAACCAAATCATAGCCCTGAGCATAAAGAGAACGAAGAAAATCTTTACCTAAAATACTATTACCTGTGATTATATTTATACCATTAGGTATTTTATCATAAAAACTACTAACCAAATCTTCAGATGAATAGCTATTGCTGGGGTCAAAACCTTCGAGAATGAATACAGGACGGTCTAATTTGCCACCACAACCCATATAGACACGGGCATGAAGTTTGGTACGTTGTCCATTATACGCATAGTTTGAAGTGAGTGTCCATGTATAATCTGGAGTTAATGTGCCACCTGTAACTTCTTTGAACACACCTGGCAATACAGCAATTTTGACTACTTGGACTTCAAAACCCTCTGACCTACCACCTGCAATGCCTGTGGGTTTGCGGATTTTTATATATTTGTAGCCTTCAGTAGCATAAATAATGGAGAAAATACTGTTAGGGCTGGCAGTACGGTAGCCTTGTCCGTCTCCAAAATCTACGCTGATGCGTTGCAAAGTGTTGGAAAACCAAAGGTTTCTTGGAAAATAAAAACTGTGTGGAATGCCCTCCATAACCGTATTTTTATAGACACCGACCGCAAACATACGGTTAGTAGTATAAGGATTAGAAGCTCTACCTACAACATCATACAGTCGCATATCGTCTGCATCTATAGTAAAACAACCTTCGTTATAAGAACTTTGACGAATACTGTGATATGCTTGGTCTAAAACCATAACAGGTATGGTATCGCCACTGAGTACATAACTTTTGGCTATGTTTTGTATAGAATCTGTGCTATAAGGCAAATTTGCCGCCTGATTGACTTGGGATTTTCGCAACAAACCATATAACTGCAACCAATTTTGGGCATTGTGTATGCTATCAGTGGCACTGTTATAGTTAAACTTGTTGGTATCCCAACCCAAAAGGCTATATTCCATTAAAAAGCCCGAACTAATTTGGGCAGCACTCAAATCTAAAGCACCAAAAATACGGTCTTTATACTGTGCCAAAGACATGGTAACGGTGCTATCTACACTGATAGGAAAACCTTTTGGAAATCCACCTCCAGCACCTTGAGTTTGTTGGGCAAACATATTGCCTGTAACGAAGAATAATACGATTAAAAATTTTAAAAATTTCATTTTTGAGTTTGTTAAGGGTTAAATTATTGTTTTCTATATTTTACATCAAAACGACCATCAGTGATATTTATTGTACTACCATCAGATGCCAAACCCACAAAAGAAAATGTGCCTGCACAAATTCTATTTATAGTGTCAAGTTTTGTAATTTCAAATTTCCAAGGATAGTTTTTATTTGTAGTCCAACGATTATCTAAAGTCATGGAAATTTTTGTGTAATTTTTATTTATATCAAGGTCATATAAATCAATGTCAAAAGACCCACTAATTGTATTATTTGCATCTCTTTTCGAGAACCCAATAGAAAATAGATAATCAATCCAACTTCCACCTGTAGCTTCTATATTAGTTGGAAAGGTTGGATGTTTGGCATCATTTTTAGGCACCCAGTTTTTTCCATTTACTTTAAAACCCAGCGTATTTGCTCCTATTTGTGTTGCAGGTGGCAGTTCTGGTTCTGGGTCAGAGAATAAGGAGCAGGAGTTTAGGGCGTATGCTATGAGCAAGCCCAATAAAATTTTTGTTTTTTTCATGATTTTGAAAAATTAAATGTGAATAAATGGACTGTTGCAAAATTGTTTTGCGGTAAAAGTGTTTCATCTGTTTTTTGATTAAAAAATGTACCACAGGCTTTAGCCTGTAAGGTCGTCACCTTACAGGCTAAAGCCTGTGGTACAAAAATAAGGAATATTAGCAGCACTCAAATCTAAAGCACCAAAAATACGGTCTAATTTGCTGCGAACTTGGGGAAAATTATCCTGCCCAAAAACTTGGAAAGAGCAAACAAATAATACTAATAAAATTTGAGAGATTAGAAATCTAAATAATTTATACATAGTTTTTAAATTTTAAAGGTTAAAAGTTTAATTAAATTTTACATCAAAACGACCCTGTGTAATCCGAAGGGTGTCTTTGCAACCCAAATCACGAGAGATAATAACCCCCTCAAACCTACCCGATACTATCAACCATTTAAGGTTATTTGCCTTGTCTTCCCCTCGTTCAAATTTGGTGATTTCTACTTTACCACTAAGAGGACGACCACTTACACCATAAGAACAACCATTCCAATTCAAAGAACGTAAAAAATCAATGCCATTATAGAAATAAGTTCCTGTTTTATCTACTTTATCTATAAAAAATAGCACAGAAAGTTCTTCTTTATTAGTGCCACCAATCATGATGCCTCCATCATAGTCTTTTCTTACTTCCTTTGCCTCAAACACCTTTCCATTGATAAGGCAGCCAAAGGTTTCTGCTCCGTTTTGTGTTTCGGCGGGTAGAGAGGGGTTGGAGTCTCCAAAAAGGGAGCAGGAGTTTAGGGCGTATGCTATCAATAAGCCACCCAAGATTTTTAGATGTTTCATAATGATTTTTGTTTAAGTTAAAGAATGTATCCTACGCTTGCGGGGGCTGCCGAAGCTGTGATGTAATAAAATAGTGCAAAACTAATATTATTTTTGCAATTAAAACCTATACGTAAGAACTTGGGAAAACGCAACATGGAAATAAAAATATATTTTATTGGCGTAGATAAATAGATTGGTGCGAAAAGGATAAACATACTTTATTATAGCATACCTGTCTGTGCAAAAGAAACAAAGTAGTACATTCGCCTAAATTTTTTTGCACAATCAAATTTTATTTATACATTTACCACAAACAGCAACTAATACCTATTTTATGTCTAAAATAATTACACTTACTTTATTATTTCTATTTTTAATAGGAATAAATGAGGATACTTTTGCCCAACGCAACAAAAGACAAATAGCAGCCAAAATCAAAGAATTTAAACTCAAAAGACGTGAGCTTTTGCGAGCTAAAGATTTTGAAGAAACTGTCAAAATTACTTGGCGTATTGCTGCATCTTATAATGAGTTAAAACAAGATGGAATTGTAGCAAGTGAGTATTTGAAGGCGGTAGAATATGCCAATATGGCAAATAACCCCAAATTACACGCCTACGCCTACGAAAGATTAGGAGATAATTTTGATAATATTAAGTTCCATACCAAAAAAATTCAAAATTATGAACAAGCAAGTAGCAGGTACAAAGAGGCAAAACTATTGGAAAATTATGCAATCGTATTGCAAAAAATAGCAAAATATGCGTATGAAGTCAAAAAATATTCGCCAATGATTAATGCCGTGGAGGATTTGTTGGAAAATGCAGACGAATATAAACTTAGCCATTTGGAAAAAGAAGCCTATTGCAAAATGATGATAGAAGCCCAAACAGAAGAGAAAAATGACGAATCTATCAAATTTTATGACAAAATATTAGACGAATTAATGAAAACTCCTAACCGAGAGAAATTAATAACTCTGGGAAAGAAAAAAGCATCAGATACAGAAGACGTAGATATGATGTTGATTTCGAAAAGAGAAACAGATATTTTACGGAAATTTAAAAACCGTCTTTCTGAAGAAGTAGATATTCAAGCCGAGAGTATTCAACGCCAAAAAGATTCTCTCAAGCAACAAGAAGACAAAATAGCACAACAAAAAACGGCTATCAAAATGAAAGACCTCGAAGTAGAGGCACAAGAGGCAAGAAAAAATCAGTTGCTTTTTGGAATTTTGGGGGCAGTAGCTTTGCTAATTGTTTCGGGAATTGCGTTTATGATGCAACTCAAAGCAAAGAAAAAAGTAGAACAAAAAAATATAGAAATTGAGGCACAAAAACAAGTAATTGAACTCGAAAGGCAAAAATCAGATGATTTATTACTCAATATTTTACCTTTAGAAACTGCCAACGAACTAAAAGAAAAAGGAAAAGCTACCCCGCGTAGCTACGAAATGGTAACGGTATTGTTTACAGATTTTAAAGGATTTACCAATATTGCCGAAAAAATGACTGCAGAACAAGTTATTGCAGAATTAGATTATTGTTTTTTAAATTTTGATAAAATTGTAGATAAATATAATTTGGAAAAAATCAAAACTATTGGAGATGCCTATATGTGTGCAGGTGGAATTCCTGTGGCAAATACCACAAACCCTTATGATGCTGTGATGGTAGGATTGGAAATGCAGGCATTTATGCACCAATGGAAAGAAGCAAAAAAAGCAAAAAATGAGCCTTATTTTGAATTGCGTTTGGGAATTCACACAGGAAAAGTAGTGGCTGGAGTGGTAGGAACGAAAAAATTTGCCTACGATATTTGGGGAGATGCCGTAAATATTGCTGCAAGAATGGAATCCAGTGGCGAAGTGGCAAAAGTAAATATTTCGGGAACTACCTACGAACTCGTAAAAGATAAATTTACAGCAACGCACAGAGGCAAAATTCCTGCAAAAAATAAAGGCGAAATTGATATGTACTTTATCGAAAAGAAAATATAATAGTATGTTTGTCAAGTTTATTTTCTTATACGGTTGTCAAGTTTATTTTCTTATATGGTTGTCAAGTTTCTTTTCTTATACGTTGGCAACGGTCTTTTTAGACCTTGACAATCGTATAAGAAAAGAAAATTGACAAGTGTAATAAAAAAACGAACAGATAAAGAAGCATAAACAAAAATTTACAGATTAACTACACAATTCTATGAATTTTAATGAAACAACACCGAAAGAACTCGGTTATTTTTTCCCTGCCGAATGGGAAAAACATTCGGCAACTTGGTTAAGTTTTCCACACAAAGAAGCCTCATGGCCTGGAAAAATTAACAGCATTTTTTCTGTTTATATAGAGTTCATCAAGGCATTGACCAAAGGCGAAATGGTATGTATTAATGTTTTGGATAAGGCAATGCAACTGCGTGTAGAGCAAATGTTGCGTGAAGCAAATGCCGATTTGACAAAAATTAAACTATTTATTCACCCTACTAATGATGCTTGGTGCAGAGACCATGGTCCTGCTTTCCTCGTCAATCCCAAACACCATAGCTATAAAAAAATTGTGGTAGATTGGGGCTATAATGCTTGGGGCGAAAAATATCCTCCCTACGATTTAGATGATGTTATTCCTACTTTGATAGCCAATAAATACCAGATTCCCGTCTTCAAGCCAAACATTGTGATGGAAGGTGGCTCGGTAGATTTTAACGGGAAAGGTACTATTTTGACGACTACAGCTTGCCTGTTAAACGAAAATAGAAATCCATCACTCCATCAAGCACAAATAGAAGAATATTTGTATCATTATTATGGTGCAGAACAGATTTTGTGGCTCAATGAAGGAATTATTGGAGATGATACTGATGGACATATAGACGATATTACACGATTTGTAAACGAAGACACTGTAGTAACAGTAGTAGAACCTAATAAAAATGATGAAAATCACGAAATATTAGCCGATAATTTGCAAATGCTCAAAAAAATGCGACTCTTAAATGGCAAACAAATCAATATTATCGAATTGCCAATGCCCGAACCTGTGATTTATGAAGACCAAAGACTGCCTGCCTCTTATGCAAATTTCTATATTGCAAATGCTGCGGTGGTGGTTCCTACGTTCCGTTGCAAAAATGACCAAATTGCAATAGATATTTTGGAAAAATGTTTTCCTGATAGAAAAGTAATAGGATTAGATTCGACAGACTTGATTTGGGGCTTAGGAAGTTTTCATTGTTTGAGCCAACAAGAGCCTGCAGTGTAATGTTTTATAAGACTTTTGTAAAAATCTACTTCATGTATTTGTGTATAGGTAGTAGTATATAGCATTAACTATGTAGTAGTATTGTACGTAGCAAGAACTATATACTACACTATAGTTTACTAATTTTGTAACATAATGAACAAAAAAATTTCCTTTTTTTCTACTTCTTTTACAGGAGGTGCAGGTATTGCAGCCAAACGTATCTATGATGGTTTGTTGTCATACCCTGCGGATTTTCAATTATTTAATTTAACTAATTTTCAACCTTTGCAGAGTAATGGCATAGAAAAATGGAAACAAAAAATTAAAACAAGTTTATATTATAGAAATGTAGAACGGAATTTGGCAGGCAGACCTACAGGCTTAGAATTATTTAGCCCTGCTACTTTGCAACACAAAACTCCATTACACAATATTTACCAAAACCCAAAACAACAAACTATTTTACATTTACATTGGATAAATAGTTTGTTGGATTTTCCCTCTTTTTTTGCTAGTATTCCCGACACAATTCCTATTGTTTGGACTTTACATGATTTTAATTCCTTTACAGGTGGCTGTCATTATCCAAATATTTGTCGAAATTTTGAAAAAGATTGTATTCAATGCCCACAACTTGGCACAGAAGGCAAAGCAAATTATGCTTACCAAAACCAACAAATAAAAGCTAATTGTCTAAAAAATAAAAACTTACATATTATTAGTCCCAGCAATTATTTATTAGAAGAAGCCAAAAAAAGTAGTGTTTTTCAAAACGTAAAAAGCTTCAACAAAATTTCGTATGGCATTGATTTGCAAGACTATAAACCTATTGCAAAACAAGATTGCAAAAAAATATTAGCTATTGAAACAAGTGATTTTGTAATAGCTTTTGGAGCAGAAAGATTGGATACAGAACGAAAAGGCGTAAAATTTTTGTGGGAGGCATTGCATATATTAGTACAAAAAAACATTCCTATTACCTTGTTATTGTTTGGTAAAAATTTTCACCTGCCCAAAGAATTTGAAAATCGTGTTCGAATTTGTTATGTAGGCGAAGTAAATAAAAGTGTTTTGCAAAGAATAATTTATTCGGCTGCGGATATTTTTGTATTGCCATCGTTGGAAGACAATCAACCTTTGACTTGCATCGAGGCTATGAGTTGTGGCACACCTGTAGTAGCCTTTGGGGTGGGAGGATTGCCCGAAATGGTTAAAGATAATGAAACAGGTTGGACAACAAAAGTCGCAAATTCTACAGATTTGGCAGATAAAATAGCATTTTTTTATAACAACCCTACACAAAGAGAAAAAATAGGCATACAAGCCCGAAATTTTGCCATACAAGAATTTGAAATTACCCAACAAGCCCAAAAACATTGGAATTTGTACGAAACTTTGTGGTAATTTCTATACATTCGCCTTCAGGCAAATGACCTGCCCAATAAGCAATTTACCTAAAGGCGAATATACATTTTTTGCAATAAGATAAATCTTACCTAAATCTATCGTAATATCTACAAAATTAGTACATTTGACTAAATTTTATTCATCTTACTAACTACTTAAAATCTTATGTTACTAACTGCACGATTAATTTATGAGAGTATTATCTTTGCCCTTGGAGCATTGAAAGAAAATTTGTTACGGACTGTTTTGTCTTTATTAGGGGTTACGGTTGGTATTTTTGCTATTATTAGTGTTTTGGCTTTAGTGGATACTTTGGAAAAAAGTATCAAGACAAGTTTCAATTTTTTGGGAAGTGATGTAATTTATGTAGCCAAATGGCCTTGGCTTTTTGTAGATGATTATCCTTGGTGGAAATATATCAACCGTCCTAATCCGAGTTATGAAGAATATAAATCTTTGGAAAAACGTCTTACTTTGCAAAGTGCAGTATCTATTTCGGCAGTTCGTGGTAATTTGACTGCAAAGTATAAAAGCAATAGTGTTGGGGGAATGTCTGTTATTGGTGTTTCTTACCAACACGACAAAGTTTCTGATGTACGGATAGAATATGGTCGTTATTTTTCGTTGCAAGAGGTAGAAGGTGGAGCAAATGTAGCTATTATTGGGGCAGTTTTGGCAGAAGATTTGTTTGCAGGCGAAAATCCAATTGGTAAAGAGATAAAAGTAAAAGAAAAAGTATTGCGAATTATTGCAGTAATGAAAAAACAAGGGGCAAATCTAATGGATACGCCAAGTGCTGATAATTTGTGTTTGATACCTTTCAATTATTTTATGCGAAATTTGGCAAACAAAAAAAGAGTAAACCCTACGATTGCAGTCAAAGGAAATCCCGAAACAGATGAAGGATTGTTGGAATTGGAAAACGAACTCAAAGGCACTATGCGAGGAGTACGTGGACTAAAACCCAAACAAGAAGATAGTTTTGCGTTGAATAGACCAGAAATGCTATCGAGTTTTATTGATAGCCTTATTGGGCAGTTGAATATAGCAGGTTGGTTTATTAGTGGTTTTTCGTTATTGGTAGGTGGTTTTGGTATTGCAAATATTATGTTTGTGTCGGTAAAAGAAAGAACTAATCTTATTGGAATTCAAAAATCTTTGGGTGCTAAAAACTTTTTTATTCTTGCTCAGTTTTTATTTGAAGCTATTTTTTTAAGTGCTATTGGTGGAATAGCAGGTTTGTTGTGTGCATCTTTGCTCACGTTTTTGTCGACAGACGGTTTTGAAATAGCCTTAAAAACTTCGCATATTATTCAAGGCTTAACTATTTCGTCCTTTATTGGCGTTTTGGCGGGCATCATTCCTGCATACGTTGCTTCTCGGTTAG
>JBIKRY010000190.1:0-9249 GCA_044348925.1 Bernardetiaceae bacterium | reverse complement strand
ATATTTGATTGGGTTGCAAATGAATTTTACGACTCAAAATTTTATTACTATACTTATGTGTATAGGCACGAAACAAAATATTGTCATATAATTTGTTTTCTCTTGCTACTTTATTGGAAACTACATTGACATCTGTAGTCATAATTACCTCGCTAACTTCCCACTGTTTATGTTGCGTGTTATTGTCTGGATTTTCGATAAATAGACGAATATCCAACGTATTTTCGGGTGGATTGATGCTATCTACTTCAAAAAAGATAAATTGCTTAGAAAAATCAAAATAACCTTCATCTTTGAGTTTTCGTGTAATTCGTATTCTTTCGGCATCTAATTTACTTTCTTCATACCGTTTTTTGGTTTGAAAAAGACGATTTAAGGTATCCTTAAGCAAGAGTTTTGCGATAGTGCTGTCCTTGATTTTATAGCTAATGTTATGAATTGTAGTAGGCGTATTTTCTATAACTTGATAAGTTACTTTGCATCTTTGCTTAATATTTTGATAACTTGGAATTACTTTTGCTGCAAAAAAGCCTTTTTGGTGCAAAAACAGTTGCATTTGTGAGGCAGTTTTGTGCATAAGTACACTATCAAACAAAATAGGTTTTTCGCCTACAGCACGCATGAGCCAATTGCCTTCGCGTATTCGTTTGCGAATAGCAGTTGTTTTTTTTTCTCTTTCTGCAATCAAGGCTTGTCGTTCTTCTACGGTCAAATTTTCGTTGTTTAGTAGTATATCATATTTTTCCTCTAATTTATTTAGATTTTGAATATCTATTTGTTTCTTTTTATCATATCGTTTTTTGCCTTCAAAATAGATTGGAATGTAGGGATTAATTGGTAATTTTAGAAATCTACGGTTAATTTTTTGTCTAAAAAAAGCCTCTAATTCTTCGGTCTTGCTAATTTTGTTTCCTACTACAGTTTGCGAAAATAGCAAACTTTCTTTTGGTTTTAGGTATTTGGTTGCCGAACAGCCACTCAACAAAATAGCCAAAATAAAAATAGAACTTAGTAGATGTAGTAGTTTTTTTGTCATCTGTTAGAAAAGTTAAATACCTCAATTTATTCACAAAAATACATTTTTTCTACTATTTTTATGAAAACTATTTGTAATTTTGTTGCAATGTCAATAAAATCTACCTTTTCCAAAACTTGGGCAGTCATTCGCCGTATTTTGTGGTACAAAAGTGTTTTTGTACGCATGGTATTGGTATTGCTTATTTTGTTGCTTATTTTGCTACAGTCGGTTTATGTGCAGACTTATTTGGCACAAATAGCAAGTGCAAAAATTTCTGAAATTCTCCGTTTTCCCATCTCTATTCAACGCTTAGAAATTCAATGGTTAGACCAAATTAAGCTCAAACAAGTGCAAATCAAAGATAGACGCAACAATAGTATGATTTATGTAGAAGGGCTGACGTTGAACTATGATTTGCAAAATTTGTTACAAAATGGGAATATTTTTGTGGAAAATGCCTTATTGGATAGTGCAAATGTAAACTTAGTGGATTATCCCGATTCTTTGGGAGGTATGAATATAGACGAGTTTATTACTGCCATTGACAATAGTCCTGCGGATACCAGCAAAAAAATTTCGGCAGGAAGCCAATTTATTATTGGTAAAATAGATATTCAAAGGTCGTTTTTTAGCTTTCATAAACCTCTTGCAGATAGTATTCATGACGGAAGTTTTGACCATAATCATTTTGCCCTTAACAATTTGCAGGCAAATATCAAGCAATTTGTTTTGGTAAGAGATACAGTGCAATTAGACATCAAAAATTTACAAGCCATAGAATCAAACATAAAATTTCCTATTAAAGAAATTTCTACTTTTTTTAGATATTGCAGAAATGGGCTTGATTTTCAAGGACTTACAGCACGTTTGGGAAATAGTGTATTGACAGATACCATTAGTTTTCGGTTTAAAAAACCCGCAGAAATGGGAGATTTTAACAAAAAAGTTAAAATTCATGCCCATCTAAATTCGTCTATTATTCATTTTAAAGATTTGGCAATTTTTGCCCCTTCACTCAAAAAATATAACGAAACTTTGAATATTTCGGGTATTATAGATGGAAAAGTCGAAAAATTTAAAATAGATAGTCTTGATTTGCGTTTTGGAAAAAATAGTCGCCTACTTGGAAAAGTTGCTATGGAAGGATTGCCTGATATTGACGAAACTTTTATAGATTTTAACCTCAAAAAATCACATATCCATACCAAAGATTTGAAAACCTATTTGGGAGATACAGATATTTTTAGGCGAATAAATAAGTTTGGTATGGTAAAATTTCATAGTGAATTTACAGGATTTGTCTATGATTTTGTTACCAATGGGCAATTTACTACAGATTTGGGTTATATAGACGCAGACGTAAATTTTAAAACAGACAAAAATTATTACAAAGGAAATTTGCTAACCAAAAATTTTGATTTAGGAACTTTTTTGGAAGAGCAAAATTTGTTGCAAAAAATAGATTTGGAAGGACATATCGAGGGCAATAATTTTAGTACCGAAACAGCAAATTTTAATATCAAAGCAGCCATTAGTCGTTTAGGTTTCAAATTTTATGACTACAAAAATATACAAGTAAATGCCCATTTGGAACACAAATTTTTTAAGGGAAGTTTGTCGGTGCAAGATTCTAATATTGTCTTAGATGGAACAGGCGAAATCAACTTAAATGATAGCACTTTTAAGGTAAAAGCCAATTTAGATTCTGCATTTCTGCACAAAATAAATCTTTCTAAAGAATATTTGGTTTTGAAAGGAAAAGCGGATTTGGATTTTTCGGGCTTAGATTTGGATAGATTAGAAGGAATAATTGATATTAGAGATGCATACGTAGCTTACAAAAAAGAAAAGCTACCTATCAAATATATGTTTCTGAGTTCCAAAAAGTTACCAAAAAAATTACGAGATTTTGATTTTGAATCGGATTATGTAAATTTTAGTGCCGATGGAAAATTTGACCTCAAACAAGTTTATCGAGATTTAGCAGAAATGATAAAAGAATATTCTCTACATTTTGAAAATAATAATAAAAAACTACAAGATTATTACATTGCCAAACCAAGACTTTCTACCAAAGAATATAATAATTTGGCGTATCAAGTAAAATATAAAGTACATCTCAAAAACTTTACACCGATTGCAAAATTATTTGTCAAAGATTTTTATATTTCCCCACAAACCTCATTTAAAGGCTTGTTTGTGAGTGATTATAAAAAGCATTTTAGCATTACGGGGCAGATAGATAGTTTGTTTTATACAGACATTCGCCTATACCATAGCTCTTTAAATTTTTCGACTTACAAAGAAGAGGAGAATCAAGATGTAGCCTTAACCTGCGAAATAACCTCTGAAAGACAACAAATTAGTGGTTTTGAAACCGAATTTTTGAATGTAAAAACAGAATGGGTAAATCATAAAATAGATTTTGATAGTTTTTTGAAACGTCAAAAATCAGACGATAGACTGAATGTGCATGGTAGTTTTGATTTTGTGGGTAATAGGCAATATGATTTGGTGGTAAATCCCTCAGAAATTATTTTTCTGGGAGAAACGTGGACAAATCCCGATACCTTACACATTGGAATTAGTGGGCAAGAAATAGATTTTCATTCTGTAAGGTTTGTAAATGGCGACAAAAAAGTGTTGGCTATTGGCAAAATTTCGGAAGATATTACCAAAACCTTACAACTACAATTAGTAGATTTTAACCTCGATATGTTTAGCCATTTTTTGGGCAAAAAACTTTCTGGTGCTTTGAATGGAGAAGCTATTTTGCGAAATGTATATCATACGCCACGCATAGAAACAGATTTTTCGGCTTCCAATATTCGAATGGATAGTATTTATTTTGGGGATTTGTATGCAAGTTCGCAATGGGATAACGAAATAGAAAGGCTGAAAATTAAAGCAAAACTCAAGCATAATGTAGATTTTATAGACCAAAAATGGCTATTAAAACGTAAAACACACGTAGATGAAGATGGAAATGATACAATTCCCTTATTAGATTTGGACGGATATTACTATATTCACAATAAAGTTAGTCCTCTTGAACTAACAGCACGTTTGCGAGAATTACCTATGAATTTGATAGAACCATTTTTAAGTTCTTTTGCTTCAGAATTTCAGGGACTTGCCACAGGAGATATTAGCATTACGGGCAAAATAGCAGAGCCTATGCTAAAAGGAGATTTGTTTGTAACAGATGGACATTTCAAAGTCAATTACCTAAATACAAAATACCATTTCAATGATTTTATTTATTTGGAACACGACCAAATAGCAATGAAACAGCTAAAAATATTAGATGAAAATGGAAATCATGCTATTGTAGATGGAGGAATTTACCACCAGAGTTTCCAAAATTATTTGCTAAAAATGCACCTAAATTTTCACAAGTTTAAGGTTTTGGGTACAGAAATATCTGATGAATCTCTGTATTTTGGCACTGCATACGGCACAGGAACTTTGGATATTGCAGGCACTACAGACAATTTACAGATTGATATTAATGCAAAAACCGAAAAAGGTACAAAAATCTATTTGGCTCTCGATGGTTATGCAGGCGTAGAAGAAAGAGAATTTATCAAATTTGTAGATTTCCAAAAAGATAGTTTAAAAATAAGGAAAAAAGAAAATATAGATTTGTCGGGAATTAAAATGAATTTTAATCTCGAACTTACCCCTGATGCTTACCAAGAAATTATTTTTGACAAGCAATCGGGAGATATTATTAGTGGCAACACACAAGGCAAATTGAATATGCAAATAGACACAAAAGGAGATTTTTCGATGTTTGGAGAAGTGGAATTTGTCAAAGGTAGTTATACTTTTACGTTTTTAAATGTAGTAAATAAGGAATTTGACATACGTGCAGGTAGTAGAGTGGCGTGGACTGGCGACCCTTTTGGCGGACAAATGAATGTAGATGCTGTCTATAAAACTCGTACTTCGTTGTTGCCTATTATGATAGGTTTGGATAGTGCAGCGAGGCAATCTGCCGAAATTCGCCGTCCTTATCCTGTGAGAGTAGATTTGTTGGTTTCGGGTGCATTGCTCAATCCAGAAATTAAGTTTGGTATTGACATTTCGGAGTATCCTTCTATTATTAGCACAAGTAGCGTAGCTATTCCAATGGAAACCCACGTGCAGGCATTCAAATCTCGTTTGGCAAGCAACGAACAGGAGTTGAGCAGACAGGTATTCAGCTTGATGGTGTTGAATAGATTGTCCGAAACAGATGCCTTTGCAGGGTTGAGTGGGCAATCTTTGACGAGTAGTGTAAGTGAATTACTAACTAATCAGCTTAGCCATTGGATTTCGCAAGTTGATGAAAATTTGCAAGTGGATATGAACCTAAATGGACTCACTGCCGATGCCCTCAATACGTTTCAAATGCGAATTTCGTACTCTTTGCTTAATAATCGTATTAGGATTACAAGAAGTGGAGGCTTTACTTCGGTTAGTAACCAAGCAAGTGCAACTGCTGTTATTGGAGATTGGACAGTAGAATATATGATAACCAAAGATGCCAAATTTCGTCTAAAAGCCTATTACAAAGCCATTACCAATACCTTTAATATGAATCAGAACAATGCTGGAGCTTCGGGTATGGGTTTTTCTTATACACATAGCTTTAATAATTTTAAGGAATTATTGCCAAGATTGCGAAAAGCAAAAAAACAACAGAAAGATAAAAAAAATATTGTAATTCCTGATGATGAAATACGCTAATTAATTTATATTTTTAATTGCCAAGTAAACAGAAAAATGAATAGATTTTGTGCTTGTGCTACGTTAATTTATTATTTTAAAATTTGAAAGAAAAACTATATATATTTTAACAGTTTTTTATTTTATGTAAAAAAGTTGTATAATTATAAAAATTTTACGCTATATTGGCAAATAACCTAAAAAATTGTACTTTTTTTGCTTATTCAGCGTAATAATTGATGTTTGTTTGCTATATACATGAAAAAACCAGCCATTCTTTGCGTAGATGATGAAATTATTGTCTTGAATAGCCTAAAAGCCGAACTTCGCGTAGCTTTTGGGGAAAGATTTATCATCGAAGTAGCCGAAAATGCCACAGATGCTTTAGAAATATTTACAGATTTATTGGTAGATGATGTCGAAGTGCCGTTAGTCATTTCAGATTATATCATGCCTGATATGAAAGGAGATGAATTACTTACCAAAATTCACAAAACTTCTCCCGATTGCATCAAAATTCTATTGACAGGCGAAGCACATATTGAAGGAATTACCAATGCTATCAATAATGCTGATTTATACCGATATATTACCAAACCTTGGGACAAATCTTATTTGATAGTTACGATAGAAGAAGCTGTAAAAACGTATTACAAAAATAAAAAATTATTAGAATATGGTTTGCAAATGTCTAATATGAATCTGATGCTTGCCGAAAAAACCAGAGAATTGGAAAAAACTTTAGCCATTGTTTCACAACAACAAGAAGAACTTATAGCTACGAATGCTATTATACATTCCAAAAATAAAAGTATTCACGATAGTATCCAATATGCCCGACGAATCCAAACGGCTATTTCTCCACGTATTGTAGATATTCAGGCACATTTGCCCAATAGTTTTGTAATCTACAAGCCCAAAGATGTAGTAAGTGGGGACATTTATTGGTTTGATGCCCAAAAAAATCGGGTTATTCTCACCGTAATTGATTGCACAGGACATGGGGTTCCAGGGGCTTTTATGACAATGATTGCGAATAATCTGATGAATGAAATTGTCCATAGTTGGAAAATAGAAAAACCAGATGAAATATTAACCGCCATTAATAATACTTTGATTAATACTTTCAAAAATAAAGAAATGAATATTAGAGATGGTATGGATATGGCAATTTGTGTGTTATATAAGGAACAAGAAAAATATACGCATTTGGAATATGCAGGTGCAATGAATCCATTGTATTATGTGCAAAACAATGAAATACATACCATTAAGGCAGACCGCAGGGCTATTGGTTATGAAGTAAATGAACAACAAAATACTTATACATTACATAGTATAAAATTAGATATTCCTACGGTTTTCTATATTTGCACAGACGGCTTTCAAGACCAATTTGGTGGTGAAAATCGGCAAAAATTTATGAGTAGAAACCTCAAAGATGTATTTTTGACAATTTCGGACAAAGACGTGCAAGAACAAGAAGAAATTTTGGTAAATACTTTTGAAACTTGGCAAGGTATTCACCCACAAATTGATGATGTATTAATTATTGGTGTGAAAGTATAAATTTAGTTTAGGTTTTCTGTATCAAAATTTTAAAGTAAGGTTTATGTAATAAAATTCATCTTACTGCTAAAGTATTGAACACAAATAACACAGAACACGCAGATTTACACAGTTTTTCTATTTATATTACCTTCATTAACTTCTATTTTTCTATGTATCTATGTGGTTAAAATAATTTTGATGCGAAAAACCTAAATTTAGTTAGTATTATTACAAAAATCTAAAAAAAATTATTTATGAAAACAATATTTTTATATAGTATTTGCATTTTTTTATTATCGTCTTGTGTGGTTAGTAAGAAAAAATTTGATGAAGAAGTTGCTAACCGAGAAAAACTCCAAAAATCTTTGAATGATTGCAATAAAAATGTAGGTATATTAAAAGCAGATACCACTAAATTAGGAAATGCTTTGCGAGAAGCATTACGAAAATATACAAGCTCTGACAAAAATAACAAAGAACTTAGTGCCAAAATAAAGGAATTGGACGAAAAATACAAAGATTTGGAAAAACATAGCAAAGCTAAAATTTCCTCTACACAACAAAATAATGACGAATTATCCAAAGAAATTTTAAAAAAACAAGCCGAGTTAGAAGAAAAAGAAAGATTATTAGCAGAAAGGGAGGCAGTAGTAAAAGAATTACAAGAAATAATTAAACGAAAAGAGGAAGCAGCAAAAGCATTATTAGACAAAATCAAAGGTGCTTTGAGTAGTTTCAACTCTGATGAATTGTCGGTAGAACTCAAAAATGGTTTGGTATATGTGTCTATGTCAGATAAATTATTGTTCAAATCGGGGAAAATAGACGTAGATAGCAAAGGAAAAGAGGCACTTGGAAAATTAGCAGCCGAACTGAACAAAAATACAGATATTCAAATAGCTATCGAAGGGCATACAGATAATGTGCCTATCAAAACGGCACAATTTAGCGACAACTGGGATTTGAGTGTGATGCGTGCAAATTCTATTTTGCGAATATTATCCAAAGATTATCAAGTAGATGCAAAACGTCTAACCCCTGCGGGAAAAGGAGAATTTTTCCCAAAAGCCGACAACGCAACTCCCGAAGGGCGTAGCAAAAATAGACGAACCGAAATTGTATTATCGCCAAAATTAGACGAATTATACAAAATTTTAGAAGGAAAATAAGCCCTGAAATGTATGTTAGTTGCAATTCTTAGAATTTTTAGATTTTTTTGGGATATTCGTAAAACAGGTTTTTATGAAATAAATTCGCCATTTGTATATGCACCAACAAATAAGCAATTTGTATTTCGCAGTATTATTTACTTAGATGCAGATTTTTATAATTTTGTGCCTGATATTAGCAAAATAGAGGCAGAGGCAGACGAAGATTTTTATGTTTTTTATGAACAATGTTACCAAAATCATATCCAAAAAATTCATACTTTTTTGCAAAATATGAATCAAGGTACATCTTTTTGGGGGCATATTTTGGTAATTCCTTTGTTGGTAGCCTTGAATGTTCACGTATTGGCAGATGTATATGCGTGGATAATGCAAGGAATTGTGCCAGATTTTGCAACAGATTTTATGATTTTTGTGAAGACAGGTGAAGCCAAAAAAGAACTTTTGGGACTTTTTGCAGATATTTTGACACTCACAGGGGCATTTTCTATTCGTAGTTTTTTGACCAATATTGCAGTAAAATTGTTGATTAGAATTGGTTTTTTTACGGCAAAAGTCTATAAAAAACGCAAAACCAAAAAATCACTTGCCAAAAACTAAAAAAGTGCAATCTTTTCAAAAGATTGCACTTTTTTTTACGTCTTATTTTGACCGAATAGCATCTACAGGGTCTAACCGAGAAGCAACGTATGCAGGAATGATGCCCGCCAAAACGCCAATAAAGGACGAAATAGTTAAGCCTTGAATAATATGCGAAGTTTTTAAGGCTATTTCAAAACCGTCTGTCGACAAAAACGT
>JBIKRY010000189.1:0-9283 GCA_044348925.1 Bernardetiaceae bacterium | reverse complement strand
GATAACTATAAAAGCAATTTGAAACAACTTTTTCAATATTTTGTACCTAAGAATGATGCAATTACAGTAACAGATATTACAATAATTAGCAGCACACGAGCCATAAGTCCAAGTGTAACACTTGCACAAATTGCAACATACCTACAAACCCAAGTTTTTGCAGTTTTATTTCCACAAAGTAAGTTTAATCTTTCTATTATTTTGGTTGATAATGTGCCAGATACACACGATAGGCGAATTATTACAAATTACTTTGATTTACATTCGGGAGATTCTTTTATGTATGTAACCAATGCACACAATAATCATATTAAAGTTGATACAAGTTTGCATATTTATACTTTTTTTAGTGGTGAACAATTAAAAGATGCCACCAAAAGAATAAATGATATAAGAGGTTTGGTTTTGGGTGCTAATAGTGCAAATAATTTCATTGGCAATAAACAAAACCGCCTTTTAAAGTAACGATATAGAAAATTGCTTTTTTAAAAACTTGCATAATTTTGAATTTTTTAGGGTTTTTTGTTAAATTTGTCAATTATTCTATTTAAAACATAAAATTACAGGCTTTTATGGCATTTCTTTCTGGCATTGGTATCGAAAATTTTAGGGTTTTCAAAGAATATACTGAATTTGATTTTGCTCCGCTAACTCTTTTGACAGGTGCTAATAATTCGGGTAAAAGTAGTTTGATTAAGGCTTTGTTGTTGTTGGCGGTAAATGCTGAAAATAGGAATATTGAAAGATTTACCCTAAATACTGAACTTCAAAGCTCGGTTACTAAACTTGGAAATTTTGATAGTTTAGCTAATAATCCTGAAAAACCTATTGCTTTTCATCTACATTTTGATAATCTCTATGAAATATTGCCAAGACCTGTTCATATTGAAGAAATTGCAGATATAATTTTTGAAAAACTAGCAAAACATAAAACCCAAATTACACTGAAATTTAATCATGTAGTAAAGGATAATTTAGTTTTTTTTGCCTATGATATTTTTGTAGAAAGCCAATTTATTACACTCTTCTCGATGACTTTTAATAGAAGTCAAAATACAGTTGAAACAGCCCTAAATTCTAAGTGGATTGAAAAGTTTATAAATTCAATTATAGAGAAAGAAGCAAAAGATTTGTATAAAATCAATAAATCTAAAAACCAAGTTAGAGAAATAGATGATTCAAGAATCAAAGATATATATACTATTATTGAATTAATTTTTGATGATATGACATTGGGGGTGCGTAATCAAGAAAAGAGTAAATATCGGTATTTAAAAATATTAGATGCTGTCTTTACTAAATTAGTTGAAATAGCTCTTGATACTATAAAATTTGAGAATAAAATAGATTACTTACCTGCGTTTAGAGGAAATCAAGATAGATTTTATAGTAGTGATGTAAATCTACCTTTGAATCAACTCTTAAAACAATTTACAGATAACCGTTTTACAGAGGAAAGCCCAGAGAAAAAATATATTAACAAATGGGTAGTTAATTTAGGCATTGCCGACAAAATAGATTTTATTCCACATATTGGAGGTACGGAAGTAAATATTACAAAAAATGGTAAAGTATTACAAGTGGCTGATATTGGTTATGGAATGACACAATACTTACCTATATTACTTCAAATTGCACTAACCAAAGCCAATTATTTACTTATAGAGGAGGCAGAAAATAGTTTACATCCTAATTTTCAGTCACAATTAGCCGATTTACTGATAGATGCGTATTCTTTTCTTAATAAAAAAACAAGATTTATTGTGGAAACGCATAGTGAGTATTTGGTGAGGAAACTACAATATTTAACCGTTACCAAAAAAATTGCAGTTCATGATATAGCAATTTATTATTTTGGTCTTGATGGACAAGTGCGAAGAATTGATATTCAAGAAGAAGATGGGGAATTAAAACAAGAATTTGGAAAAGGTTTTTTTGATGAGTCTGCTCGTTGGATTGGTAATATTTGGAAAGTTGCAAATCTAAACTAAATCCTATGAAAACATTAGACATTTATTTAGATTTTTCCTTTCTAAAATTCTTTTTGGAAAGTGAACCACAAGATAAATATTCCGACGATTATCAAAATTGGTTAGACTTTCTTAAATTTTTAGAAAAGCATGATTTTTTAAAAATTATCACTCCCAATCGTAATAAGGAAATGAAAAAATATGATTTTAAACTTCAATTACGTCAGTTGTTGAGGGATAAAACTTTTCGTCAAGATTTTTTTAATGATTTTCCTTCTAATACTGATAATTATAAAATTTCAATAAAGTTTGAATACAATAATCAAATCACAAATCCCCACTCTGTTTTGTTTATTGAGTTTTCTACAGAACAATGTCAAGAATTGGAAAATAAATACGGTTACTTTTTTATTAACTGGGAAAATTTCAAAACTAAATGGAAATTATTAAACCCTCGTAATCATCAGAGTTTTGTTACTGTTTCAGAAAAAGGTAATTTAAAATCATGGTCTGATTTTTCTTATTTGAAACATTATGCAAATAGCATTGTCATTGTAGATAGATATATTTTTGATGGCAATTACAACCACAACTTAGTTGAAATGTTATCAAATATTCTCTCTAATTTGCAGAATACAATATGCTTTGATATTACTATAATTATTGGAAATAAAAACAACAATAAAGATTTTGATATCAATAGTACCGATGGAAAAACCCTAGTAAAAAGCATAGAAAAAATATTTAAAGCAAAGTGGTCAAATTATCAATTTACTATAATTCAACTATTTAAACGAGGAAGAAAAGGAAATAATCAAGAAGCAAGAGAAGATATTTCGCTAACACATGACCGTAGAATAATTACAAATTATTTTTATTTTTCGTCTGGTGATTCTATTACCTATGAAAGTCAAGCAAATTCAATGCAAGCAAATACAGATTTTCATATTTACAGCATTTTTGATAGCAAAACATTTGAAACAGTACAACAAAGATTAGCTGAATTTAATTTTCAGATGAATGCCAAAATTCATGTCAATAATTTTATCGGCAACAAACAAAACCGTTTATTAGAATAACACTAAACCCAATGGAACAAATAACCTTTGAAACCGCCAAAAAACTTGGCTTATTGCAAGAAGAATTTATTGTAAACATATCAAAGATTTATCTTCGTAAGCAAAATTTAATCATAAACGAATAGAAACTGTCTAATTTCCAAAAAAATGTTTAGTTTTGAGAATTATTATATTTAAGTATTATTATGAAAGTAAAATCATTAGAATTAAAAGGCTATAAACAATTCGAAAACAAGAAAATTGATTTTTTTGATACTCACACGGGTTTGTCTAAAAATATTATTGTTTTGGTTGGCGAAAATGGTAGCGGAAAATCATCTGTTTTGCAAGCTATAGCTTCTGTTTTAGGTACGGCAACAGGTATGTTGATACAACCTTCAGAGTTAGATTGGTCTGGTTTTGTTTATACTTCTATGAAAAGACCAGATGAAAATTTACTAATTAAACTAACAGTACAATTTGAGGAAGATGAATTAAAAGCAACGGCCGAGTTTGCAAAACACTTAGGTTATAGTAATATTGGAAATAATTTAGAAACTAGTTTAAGAATTGATTTTAATAAAAATAAAGTATTAGGAGAAGCTATAAAAAATTATAATCAATTTAAAGGTAGAAATTACGCAATTACAATTCGCAAACAAAATCCTGATACTTGGGATAACTTTCTTAGAGTAGGTACCATTCTCTGGTACACAGAACAAAGAACAGCCACAAGTCTAAATAAAGAAACAGCAGAAGATAGTCCTATCGTATTTAATTATGATACACTAAGACGAAGATTATATAATTTTTATGTTTTTCATAATAATCTGAAGGACTTTAATTTTCAGATGCGAAAAGGACAAAGAGATGTTTATGCAAAACTTTCTGAATTGTATTCAAAAGTGTTTCAAGGCAGAAAAATGGTAGGTTTTAATCCGTCAAGAAGTATAAGTTTTGAAGAAGAACCTCCATTTTATTTTTCAGATGCAAATAATAATTTTTATGAATTGGCGGAGATGTCGGCAGGAGAAAAAGCTATTTTCCCTATTTTATTAGATTTTGCGTATTGGCAAATACATAATTCTGTTGTTCTAATAGATGAAATAGAATTACACTTGCACCCACCTTTACAACAAGCCTTATTACGTGCTTTGGCGGATGAAGGTAGTAATAATCAATTTATTATTACTACACATTCGGATTATGTGATGTCTATTTTTCCTGAAAGTTCTATCATTCGTCTTGACTAAAACTATGAACAAAATTATTTTCTGTGAAGGAGAACAAAATAGTATTGATAGGTTATTTATCAATAAATATATTGCAACTAATAATAATACCATTAAACCAATAGGAACTAAAAATGATATTTCAGGATTTCTTAAAGGATATAATTCTGCGGTCAAAACTACAAATTATATTTTAATTAGGGATAGAGATTTTGATTTCGAGCCAAATGAAACATATAAAGGACTTATTCAAATACCCAAAAAAATAAATGTATTCGCAACTTATAGGGCAAGTATTGAAAGCTATTTTATCAATGCAACTTTATTGCATAAATATTTTTTTTGGCTACGTAATACACCTAAATATCAAAATAAAGAAAATATTTATATTCCTACCGTAAACGAAATACAAACTACTATTATTGCCGCAGCGAAAAAAATACAATATTATCAAGCAGTACGCTGGGCTTTGGCTAAATTGAAATCTGAAAATAAGTTTTTCTTTGAAAATAAGTTAGTAAAAGAAGATGGAAAAATACCAAAGGATTTGAACTGGGAATATTGCATAACGCAAGCACGTAATTTAATTGATAATTTCCAGAAAAAAGCCTCTAAGTTAAATTATGAAAAATTTAATTTTTATTTATACTTATTTGCAAAGAAATTCAGTTCAGATGATTTCTACACACAAGAAAAATATCTTATATGGTTTCATGGAAAAGACTTAAAAGCCATAGTAAGAGATGAATTGCTTGCAAACTACAAAGATTTATACAAGTTAGACTTCAATATAGATATTTACATGGAACATATTTGTACTGTATTTAATGAACAAGATTTTTTCTCACAATTTGAAGACCTAAATGAACTAAAAAATAAAATTCAATAACAGACTTTTATAAGAGTTTTAACACTAAACCCAATGGAAAAAATTACCTTTGAAACCGCCAAAAAACTCGGCTTATTGCAAGAAGAATTTACCAAAATTCAAGAAATTTTGGGACGAATGCCCAATTTTACAGAACTTTCTATCTTTTCGGTCATGTGGTCGGAACATTGTAGCTACAAAAATTCTATTGTGTGGCTCAAAACTTTGCCTAAAGAATCACCTTTAATGTTGGCAAAAGCAGGGGAAGAAAATGCAGGGCTTGTAGATATTGGTGACGGGCTTGGTATTGCGTTTAAAATAGAATCGCATAATCACCCTTCGGCTCTCGAACCTTATCAAGGTGCAGCTACAGGCGTAGGTGGCATCAATCGGGATATTTTTACGATGGGAGCAAGACCAATCGCACAACTCAATACGTTACGTTTTGGTGATTTGGAAAATGACCGTACAAAATGGCTATTAAAAGGCGTTGTAAAAGGAATTGGAGATTATGGCAATGCCTTTGGAATCCCTACGGTTGGTGGAGAATTATATTTTGACAAATGTTACCAAGTAAATCCCCTTGTGAATGCCTTTTCGGCAGGTGTGGTGCATAAAGACAAAGTGGCAAAAGCAACATCATACGGGGTAGGAAATCCCGTATTTATTGTAGGCTCGGCAACGGGCAAAGATGGTATTCATGGGGCAACTTTTGCTTCGGAAGACATCAGTGAAAAATCAAATGCAAAATTGCCTGCCGTACAAGTTGGCGACCCTTTCCAAGAAAAATTATTATTGGAAGCCACTTTGGAAATTATTGATACAGGTTTTGTCATTGGCATTCAAGACATGGGTGCTGCGGGAATTATCTGCTCGACTTCCGAAATGAGTGCAAAAGGCAAACATGGTATGGAAATTTGGCTCGACAAAGTACCAACTCGTCAAGCAAATATGCAACCTTTCGAAATTCTATTATCCGAATCACAAGAAAGAATGTTGGTAGTAGTCGAAAAAGGAAAAGAAGACGACATTCGCAAAATATTTGACAAATGGGACTTAAATTGTGAGCAAATTGGTGTGGTTACAGATACCGAAAGATTACATTTCTATATGAAAGGCGAATTAGTGGCAGATGTTCCTGCTGATGATTTGGTTTTGGGTGGTGGTGCCCCTGTATATCATAGAGAATGGGAAGAACCTGCCTATTTCAAAGAATTTCAGCAATTTGATTTACACACAATTCCCGATATACAAGGTTTAGAAAGTATAGAAGGATTGGAAGAAATGCAAAAAATCTGTAAATATTTGATAGCACACCCTAATATTTGTTCACGTCGTTGGGTTGCCGAGCAGTACGATTCGATGGTTGGCACAGCAAACACAAGCACCAATCAACCTTCTGATGCTGCGGTGGTAAACGTAAAAGGTACAAATAAAAATATTGTAATAAGTGTAGATTGCAATGGACGTTATGTGAAAGCAAACCCGTATATAGGTACTATGATTGCAGTTTGCGAATCGGCAAGAAACGTAGTTTGTTCTGGCGGAAAACCTGTTGCCATTACCAATAACCTAAATTTTGGAAATCCCTATATCAAGGAGGTTTATTGGCAATTTGTAGAATCTATCAAAGGTATGAAAGCAGCTTGTGAAAAACTTGGAACTCCTGTAACAGGTGGCAATGTAAGTTTTTATAACCAATCTACACCAAAAAATGCCTCTGGTGGCGTTGAAAATGCAGTTTTTCCTACGCCTACGATTGGAATGTTGGGCTTATTGGAAGGTTATGAGAATAAAATGACGATGAATTTTAAGCAAGCAGAAGATAAAATTTATTTGGTTGGCAAAGCAAAAAACTGTATTTCAAGTTCAGAATATTTGTATTCTTACCTAAATATTGCAGCTTCGCCTGCACCAATTTTCAATTTGGAAGAAGAATTTGCTCTGCAAACTGTTATTAGCAAGCTAATCGAAAACAAAGCTATTCAATCTGCTCATGATATTTCTGATGGTGGCTTGTTCATTGCATTGGTAGAAAGTAGTTTAGCAAGTGGATTTGGCTTTTCGGTTTCTACAGTTAGTCGTTATAAACGTAGCGAAATTGCAAGAAATTTATCGACACTTTTTGGCTATGATGGCACAAGTTCCAAAGATATTCGTTTAGATGCGTTTTTGTTTGGCGAATCACAAAGTCGAGTAGTAGTTTCTGTATCTGCAAAACAAGAAGAGGAATTTCTCAATTTATTTGAGGATTCTGGAATTGCAGTTACTAAAATAGGAGAAGTTACAGAATCTACAAATTTTGTGATAGATAATCATCGTGTAATGCAAATAGAAGAGGCAAAAGCTTTATACGAAGGTACTTTACCAAGTTATTTAGGCGTTTAAATCTATTCTTATTTCAGGTTAAAATGAGGTAAAAAATTAGCTTATTTTAACCTGAAATACAGACGAAAAATCTATCTCCTTTGCCTATTTTTCAAAACTCTTTTCTATAATTTCTATTTCCTCTGCACTCAAATCGTAGAGTTTGTAAACCAAATTGTCTATGTGTTTGTCGGTTTCTGTAATAATATTATACAAAGAAATAGCTTCTGCTTTTTGTACTTCCAAAAACTCAAAAAGCTCTATTTGTTTGTTCATGCTAATTTTAATTTTTTGTTTTTCCAATTCTAATAAAAAATCTCTTTCTGATATTGAAAACCAATTTTCTAACATTGTGTTTACTTTTTTCAACTCAAAATTAGCCTTTAATATTCTAAAAACTTTGCTTGAAAGTTGTTGCAAATCTTCATTTTGTTTTAGTAAAGTTGTTACTTTTTCTGCAAAAACTAACTGACTTTTTTCGGTAATTTTTAAAATTGGAAAATTTTTAAAATCATTTAAACTAAATGCAGGGAAATCATCACGTTGCAAAGAGGTATTAAAATTAACTTGACAAAAACTAAATAGTTTGCTATTGAGTATTGCCAAGATATATTTTAAATCAAAACCAACCTCAAGAGCATAAATTGCATACAAGTTTTTCTTAAAAGCAAATGTTTCTTCTGTGTAAGTCATATTAATTCGAAATTGCCGACTTACTAATTGTCTTGCCAAAATTTTAGGACTTTGATATAAAACTAAATCTTTATTTTCTTTTAAATCTTGATAATCTACAAATTTAATTAGCTGTTTTTTATCAATATGATACCTAAAAACTTGATTTGAAAACCAAGCTATGTTATATTTTTCTGTTTTTTTATTTGATAATTCATCAGGTTTGGGAGGTAAACAACCCCGATTAATTTTTGCAATTTCTCCTAATAAAACATTATTTTCGGCAAACCAAAATTTATTACCAATAGATAGAATTTTATCATTTAAAAATATTTTACCGTATTCTCTCCATTTTTGCGTAGGAAAGCTAATAAAGTTAGAAATATCTATTTTTTCTTGCCTTATTTTTTTATCTGACTGATAAAACTTACTCTCAAAACGGTAAACTTTTGTAGTAGTTTTGGTTTTTATATTTGACAAAATAATAATAGCCGTATCAATATATGCCTCAAAAACATCATAAGGAAGTTGAATAATTTGCTGAATTTGATAATTTTCTAAAAGATGATTTCTAAAATTTTCATAATTAGCACCTGAAAAAAATGTAGTTGGAACAATAAACCCTAAAACTGCTTTTTGCAATTTCATTAATTGAAAACCACGCTCAAAAAAAGCAATATAGGTGTTATTATTACCTTTAACGAAATTAAAACTTTTCAAATATTCAGGGTTTTTGACCACATACGGCGGATTTCCCACCACCACATCAAAGCCACCATCTGCCATAATTTCGGCAAATTGCGTTTCCCAAACAAATGCTTTTTCGGTTACGGTTTTGTCGGCAATTAGCGAATTTCCTGTTTTGATGTTATGGCACATAAAACCACTTTGTAGAAATAATTGTTGTTGGGTAAGTGCAACAGCTTCCAAATCTACATCTACGCCAAATAAATTATTTGCAATAATATGACGTTTTATGTTTTCTACACCTACACAGTTTGTAAAATCAACAAAATCATTCCTATAAATTTGTAATAGAAAATCGAAACTTTCGAGCAGAAAAGCTCCAGCACCACAAGCCAAATCTATAATTTTTATGTTTTGCAAAGCCAAAAA
>JBIKRY010000188.1:0-9288 GCA_044348925.1 Bernardetiaceae bacterium | reverse complement strand
AGCATCTTCCTCAATCAAGTTACTAATAAAATTGCTTGCAATGGTCAAAGAATCTAAAACCAAGTTTCTATCTACTTCCAAACTTGCATCTTCTTCTATCAAACTTACAATTTCAGTACGTAAAACTACTGTTTTGTTATTTTTAGGATTTTTCTCTTTTACTTTATCGGTTGCAAAAGATGAAGAAGTAATTACCAAACTAAAAATTATTGCGAAAATATATGTTAAAGATTTCATAATTTTAAAGATTAAATTTTGTGTTTTTATTTTGTTTTGTTTTGTGATAAGTATAATGCCAAAGATATGCCAAGTATTATAACTTATTGATTATCAAATAATTACAAAAAATAACTTTAAAAATAGCTTAAAAAATGTACGAAAATGTACAGTTTTAAGTTCATAAATGAACTATCTTTACCAGCCTGTTGGCTTTCTATAGAATATGATTTTGTGTAATAATTATATTACTACAGGGATTGCAGTTTTGCTATAAACTTCTTCTCAAATTATCACAAACAATGGCAGTTGCCATAGCTGCATTCAAGGATTCTGCTTCTCCAAATCGTTGAATGGTAATTTTTTGTTGAATAGTTTTGGCAACTTCACTACTAATTCCATTGGATTCATTGCCAACAATAATAATTCCTTGCTTTGCAAACTCTATGCTATGCAAATTTGTTCCTTCCAAAAACATACCATACGTGGTAGTTTGTATATTTGTTAAGAAATCTGCCAAATTACAGTAATGTGGTTGTATGCGTAAAAAAGAACCCATCGAGGCTATAATTACTTTGGGATTATACCAATCTACCGTATTTTGTGAGCATATAATTTGCGAAATTCCATACCAATCTGCAATTCGAATCATTGCCCCCAAATTACCAGGGTCTCGAATATCGTCTAAAGCTAAAGCATAATTTTTTAAACTAAATGTAGTAGGTTTTGGAATATGCACCACTGCTATAGCACCGTCATTGCTCTGTAAAGTGCCTTGTTGTTGGAGTATTTCTTGGCTTGTAATGGCTTGATAGGCTGTATTTTGTGCCAAATATTTGTGGTAAGTGGCATAGAAATTTTCGGTATAAAATATTGCGTGAATTTGTAAATTACTTTGCAATAGTTCGACAACACTTTTTGTACCTTCTACCAAAAACAAATTTTCGGCTTGCCTATTTTTTTTTTGGTGCAGAGATTTAATTAGTTTTTGGTAGTTTTTATTCATAAAAATAGAAAAGTTAGCTAAAACTGTGAAATTTTGTAGGTAAATGGCATAAAAAAATTTATTTTCCACAAGGCAAAATTCTTTCTATGCACAACAAATACCATTTTCCATTCATTCTAGTAAAGTAAAACCCTATATTTTGTTCGGTATCATAAACTATTCTTGTGGCAAGTGCATCGATTGTTTTTATTTGTTCTTCTACGGTTTGGTCGTGTGCTATTATTTTATGTTCCATCAACACATCATACAAGCCCGAAAATTGTGGATTTGGTTTGTCATTCCAAAAACAACCTTCTTGCGACCATTTTTGCGTTACACAATCAAAAATAGGTTTTGCACCATACCGCAATCGTGTAGCAATTTTTGCATTTTGTATAAAATTAATTTCACTTTCTGCCACATTATATTCCATAAACTCGGCAAATGTACTAAATTTATGAGGTATCCCATAAATTCCTTCACTTGCAATTACCACCAAACCATTATCTACTTCGATACATCTATTCAAATGACGAGTATTTTTTAGGTTAAAATCTTCTATAAATTGTGTATAAAAAATTTCAAAATCCTCTTCTGTTTGTCTATCTACGTGGTTGATGTTGCTGGTTTCTTGTTCTGATTCTTGTTTTTTGCAAGCATTGCTTGTCCACAAAATAACACAAAGAATAAAAATATAGTTGGCTTTTATTGTCATTTTTAATAGAAAAAATAAAGTGTACGGGTATTTTGTGTGCAAACAAGTTTGCACACAAAAGAATTTTTGCAATTTTATAGAAAATGATAAAGGTTATTAAATTTTTGTAACTTATTGATTATCAATTACTTAAAAACAATAAAATTTGTGGGTAATTGGTAGTCTAATAACCTTATGTTATTTTATAGCATTTTTTGAATAATTTGTTCTACGGTCATTCCATCAGCTTCAGCCTTAAAATTTCTTACAATTCTATGTCTTAGAATAGGAATTGCTACTGCTTTAATATCTTCTATGTCTGGCGAATACTTGCCACGTAATAAGGCATTACATTTGGCAGCCAATACCAAATTTTGCGAGGCACGTGGACCTGCACCCCATTCCAAATATTGGTTAGCTATTTCTGCTGCCCCTTGTCTATTTGGTCGGGTTTTGTGTGTAAGTTTTACGGCATATTCCACTACATTATCCGCAATAGGCACACGCCTAATTAAGTGTTGAAAATAGATAATTTCTTCGGCACGGATAATTTTTGCAAGTTCGGGTTTGGTGTCTTGTGTGGTACTTTTTACGACTGCTACTTCGGAGGCATAACTTGGATAATCTAACCAAATATTGAACATAAAACGGTCAAGTTGTGCTTCTGGTAATGGATAAGTTCCCTCTTGCTCAATAGGATTTTGGGTTGCAAGTACAAAAAATGGTTTTTCTAAAGCATAGCGTTGCCCTGTGATTGTAACGGCATATTCTTGCATAGCTTCCAATAGTGCTGCTTGAGTTTTGGGTGGTGTACGATTAATTTCATCTGCCAAAATAATATTTGCAAAAATAGCACCTTTGACAAATTTTAGATTTCGGTCTTTGTCCAATGTTTCGGCACCCAAAATATCTGAAGGCATCAAGTCTGGTGTAAATTGAATACGATTAAATTCCAAATCTAATACTCTTGAAATAGTTTGGATAAGCAAAGTTTTGGCTAAACCAGGTACGCCAACCAATAAACAATGCCCTTGACAAAAAATAGCAGTTAAAACTAATTTTACTACGTCATCTTGTCCTATAATAACTTTTGAAATTTCGGTATTCAGTTTTTTGAAAGTTGTAGCCAAAGCATCTGCTGCTTCTACATCGGATTGAAAATGCGTCATTTTGAAAATATAAGCTGGTTAAATAGGTAATTTTGATAAATTATTTTTGGTATTGTACGCCAACTACCACACAACCGCAGTAAGATTTGGCATCTTTAAAACTAATTGCCAAATGGTATAAACCTGATTGGCGACATTTAAAGGTTATTTTTTCATAATTTTTGCTACTCAATAAGGTACTTGCAACAACATTATTTTTATCATCATATAAAGTAGCCACAATGCCATCCGTTTCTAATTCTTTGCGACTTACGGCAATGCAATAATTTTTGTTTTTGAACATCAAACAAGTTGCACGAATTTGTTTTTTAGAATTATTTTGGTTGTAACAAGGCAAGGTATGTGTGTATAAAAAACCACTTGGCAACATAGCCATTGCTCTACCCTTATAAAACTCAAAATTACAATCTTGTGCCAATACTACAAAAGTAGTTAAGAAAAATAAAAAACAACTACTAATAAAATTATAAAGCCAATTACAAAACATAGAAAAAATATTTTTGCAAATATAGTTATTCCAATATCTTTTAGAAACTTTTGTATTTTAAATTTTCTAAACTCGTCTAAAAAGTTCTTGTAAACCACCAAGCAACTTGCATTTATTACTTGCTGTAGTCCATAAAACTATCTGGTATAACTTGTACAAAAATCACAATTTTAGCAAATTAGTAAAGTTTTATCACACACAGGTCTATTTATCTTAAAAAACTTGCTATGTTTGCCTTTATTTTAGCCACATAACTAAATTCGTGTAGGAATGAATGTCAAACAGAATAAATTAATTTATAGAAAATTAAAGCAAAAAGGGATACCATTTTCTCATGTATGTGAAGTTGGCGTATATCTTCCCGAAACTTCTAATATTATAGATTTTATTTTTGATGGAATTAAAGCTACTTTGGTAGAACCCGACCAAAAAAATATTGATGCTATTCGAATATACTTCAAAGACCAAAAAAATATTCAACTTTTTCCATACGCAGTCTATGATTATACAGGCACAGTAAAATTATCGAGGGCTGCTGCCTCTACTTTTATTAGCGAATTAAAGGCAAGTCCTGCTTTAATAAATGATAATTACAAAATTACTACCGAAACAAGCTATGAAGTACCTTGTAAAATTTTTTCGGAGATAGATACAGGAGATATTGATTTGTTGAGTGTAGATATTGAAGGAGCAGAATGGTATGTACTAAAAAATATGAAAAGTAAGCCAAAAGTGCTATCTATAGAAACACATGGCAAGTTTTACGAAAATCCATTTATTACAGAAATACAAAATTGGATACAACAAAACAACTATATTGTTTGGTATAAAGATAAAAGTGATACGGTTTTTGTGCAAAAAGATATTTTTCCAATAACTACACAAGAAAATTTGGCTTTAAAACTAACAAATTTATATATTGCGTGGCGAAAATTTAAGAAAAATTTATATTTTTGGAAGTAATGGATACAAATTGCTTGCCTTGCTAATGATGTTCCTAAACAAAAGTAAACTTTCTAAGTCTTAAAGAGTTGAAAAATTTGCTTAAGCAGCATAAATCACAAATATTATTTCTACTAAGTAGTAGATATAAATTAATTTAGGATATTTTTATTCACAACTTATTGGTAATCAATAAGTTAATTTCATATTTCATAACTAATATTTCATCTTTATTACTTATCTCCTAAACAAAATTCTTTATTTTTGAAAAATGATGAACGAAAAATTAAACCAAATACGTAAGCATATTGATGATATTGACGACCAATTATTAGGTTTGTTAAATCAACGAATAGCCCTTATCAAAGAAGTTGGTGAGTTAAAACGCCAACAAAATGCCATTATTTATAGACCAGAACGTGAAAAATCTATTTTAGAAAGGTTGGAACAACGCAACGATGGGGCTTTGACAAGAGAAGCCATAGAAAGTATTTTTTTGGAAATTTTTGCTGTTAGTCGTAACTTTGAACTGCCCGAAAGAGTGGCATATTTGGGACCCGAAGGCACTTTTAGCCACCAAGCAGCCGAAAGCAGATTTGGCTCGATGAGTAGCTATGTTGCTTTAGGCTCTATTCAATCGGTGTTTGAAAGTGTGGCTACAGGACGAGTTCGGTTTGGCGTAGTACCAATAGAAAACAACCAAGAAGGCACTGTAGTAGAAACCATAGATTTATTGGCTTCGACAGATGTGAAAATTGCAGCCGAAATTCCTATGAATATTCATTTTACGTTTGCCTCCGAAGAAGATAGATTGGAAAATATCAAAACTATTTATTCCAAAGATATTGCTTTTAAGCAATGTAGTAAGTTTTTGAAAGATTATTTTGGGGACAAAAAAGTGGAATTTGTGCCTGTAGAATCTACCTCCAAAGCAGCCTTATTAGCCAAACAAAATAAGCAAGCAGCAGCATTATGCTCACATATTGCTGCCAAAATCAATGATTTGCCTTTGTTGTTTGAAAACATAGAAGATTCAGCCTTCAATCGTACAAGATTTTTGATACTTAGTAAAAATTTTGTCAATCAAAGTAGTCAAAATGATAAAACTACTTTTATTGCCAAAATTACAGACCAAGCAGGAAGTTTGGCAGATTTGTTAGACGAATTTAGGGCTGCAAAAATCAATCTTACAAAAATAGAAAGCAGACCAATCAAACATTTGGCGGCATTCAAATATTGGTTTTTAATAGAATTTGATGGACATTTTGCAGACAAAAATGTGCAACCAATTATGGAAAAATACCAAGACGTATTAAAATTTATGGGAAGTTATGTAAAATTATGCTAATTTTGATAATTCCTCTTTTATAATATCTTTCATCTATCAAAAAAATATATTCGTAGTGGCACGTAGCAAAATGTTTCGTTTCGGTCAAAATCAACAAGCCGACAATGTATTAGAACCGCCAAAACCTATTTTGGAACATATCAAAGGAAAATGGCGAGAACTGTATTTTAAAAACCAAAACCCAATAGTCGTAGAAGTGGCTTGTGGACGAGGAGAATATACCACAGGATTAGCAGCCGTATATCCCAATAAAAATTTTATTGGTGTAGATATCAAAGGCGACAGACTCTGGAAAGGTAGCCAAGCAGCTATAAAAAATGGCTTGACTAATGTAGCTTTTTTGCGAACTCGCATAGAGGAGTTGCAAAATTATTTTGCAGAAAATGAAGTCGATGAGATTTGGATTATTCACCCAGACCCTCGACCAAAATTGCGAGATGCACGCAGAAGACTCACAAGTCCACGCTTTTTAAATGAATATCGGGCTATTATTCGCCAAAATGCAACAATTCATCTAAAAACAGATAGCGAAAGTTTGTTTGACTATTCGGTGGAATTATTGCAAAGTGAAGTTTTTTGCCCAATAGTCAAAAATCTCGTACATACCAAAGATTTGTACCAATCTCCGCTTTTGGCAGAACATCACGATATTCACACAAGATATGAACTTGCTGCAATCAAAAAAGGTTTGACGATTAAGTATTTGCGTTTCGAATTTGATAAACAAGCGTGGACAGAAACCATGTACTCGAAAGAAATAGAATACGCAGAAGCAAAAAAAATGAACTTTACAGAAATACAAGATTAAAAAATTACAAAATTACAAAATTACAAAATTACAAAATTACAAAATTACAAAATGGAAAATAGTGCAGAACTTAGTGGCAAATATTTGGGAACTATTACCAAAGATTTTGTCCATTTGGCAGATACTTTGAAAGAGGCTGCCTATCAAATAAAAGTAAACCATATTTCAGATTTTCCTATTTTTCCTATTGCTAAAGTAGATTTACCGATTGGAAATTTGCTGGTTGGGCAAAAAGATTTGCCTATAGGCTGGAATTATTATGCGTCTTTTTTGGAGGAATTTTTGGAAAGGGGTTTAATTGATAGCGAAAATGTGGCATTTTTTAAACAAGCCTACAAAGATAGCGAAGAATTTTGTTGTTTATTTGTGGTAGATGTTGAATTTACTAATTTCGTTTTTATTCCTTATCCTGAAGATTAAAAGCTACCAAGCTACTTGAGGGCATATTTTATTGCAAAAATAACGAAATTCAACGCATTTGCTTATCTTTAAAAAGTCTATGCGATACACTTTACCAATGCTGATTGAATATGACAGATTTTTTTTTACAAAATCGTAGCTACGAAGCCGAATTATTAGATGCCGAGCATATTCCACAAGATTTGCTATTTCAAAACCTACAAGAATTAGATATAGTAAATCATTATTTGGGTGGTCATGCTATTTCTTTTGCAGGTTTAGAACAGTTGTTGCCAAAAAAAATAGACCAAACTATTAGCATCGTAGATATTGGTTGTGGAAGTGGCGACACTCT
The DNA here is from genome assembly GCA_044348925.1 of Bernardetiaceae bacterium. Lineage (GTDB taxonomy): Bacteria > Bacteroidota > Bacteroidia > Cytophagales > Thermoflexibacteraceae > JAAFKA01. The sequence continues at coordinate 1,885 of JBIKRY010000188.1, read as the reverse complement.
GCTCCAGATAGCAAAATGGGCTATGCAAAAAGGTATTTCGGTGCAATTACTTGGTGTAGATTTGAAGGCAGACGTAATTATTTATGCAAAAGAACATTGCAAAAAATTTGCAAATATTCAATTTATTGAAACAGATTATACAGAATTGCAAAAATATCTTCCACAAATGCCTGATATTTTCATTTGTTCCTTATTTTGCCATCACTTAACCGAAAAACAATTAGTAACTTTGTTTAAATTTATGCAAGAGCATAGCAAAATTGGGTTTATTATCAATGATTTGCAAAGGCATTTGTTGGCATATTGGGGAATTAAGTTTTTGACTACGATTTTTCGTGGCTCGTCTTTAGTGCGTAATGATGCACCTCTTTCGGTTTGGCGAGGATTTCATTACAAAGAATTGCTACAAATACTACAAGAAGCAAATATTAGCAAGTTTGATTTGCGTTGGAAATGGGCTTTTCGTTATTTATTGGTTTGTAAAAAATAAATATTACCTATAAAAAACTAATTTTATGCAAAGTTTATACACACACAAACAGCGAAGTATCTTACATTTAATTATTATACTTGCTATTGGATTAGTTATTTTTGCAGGTTTATATAATTACCTAACCTCCATGATTGCAAGTTTTATCTTGTATGTATTGTTTTTAAAACCTTTTAGATATTGGACAATAGAACGAAAAGGAAGCCCTACATTGGCTGCATTAGTTATTATTGTATTATCTTTTGTGATAATTGTCTTGCCTTTTTTGTTTTTGAGTATTTTATTAACCAACAAAATTCTATATTATAGTGCAAACCCTGAAGATATTATTGCTACTTTTTTACAAGTAGAAAAATTTTTAGACGTGGATTTTCAAAGCAAAGCCGTTATTCGTGAATTAATACAAAAAGGTGGCACGTTGGCAGCCAATTTATTTCCTTCCATTGTTTCGAGTACTTTAGAAATGATTATTGCCATTACTTTGATGTATTTTATTTTATACTTTACTTTTACCAATGAAAAAGCTTTTTTGCTAACTTTACAAAATTACTTACCTTTCGATGAAGAAACTAACTTTGGTTTGGGGGATGCCCTCAAAAAATCGGTAAATGCAAATGTAATTGGGCAGAGTTTAATATCCTTAGTGCAAGCTATTTTAGTGGCAATAGGTTTTTTAATTTTTGGTTTCAAAGATGTGTGGTTTTGGGGAATTGTAAGTTTTTTCTGTGCCTTTATTCCTGTTTTGGGTACGCCATTGGTTTGGTTGCCTGCGGGTCTTATTGCGTTGGGGCAGGGAAATTCGTTGGGTGGTTTTGGAATTATTATTTACGGTGCTGTTTTGGTGATGAATATTGATAATGTTTTGCGAATGATTATTGGCAAAAAAATGGGAGATATTCACCCTCTTGTAACCGTAGTTGGGGTTATTTTTGGTGTGCCTATTTTTGGAATTATTGGTTTGGTAATTGGGCCTCTTTTGATTTCCTATTTTTTGTTGCTTGTCGAATCCTATCATAGAAGGTATGGCAAAGAAAATGAGAAAATAGGTGAGGAAATTACACAAAATACTACCGTACATTTGCCAACAGGCGAAGAAGTAGCAAGGAAGTTATAAAATTTCTAACTATTGAGCTAAAATTGTATCTTTTGCCTTTAGGCGACTATACAATTCATCTAATTTATTTTAAATTTACTAATAAATCTATCGTATGAATATTTTTCGAGGGCTATTTTTCTGTGTTTTTATAAGTTTTTCTTTACATCTATCGGCACAAACTGTTTTAAATCAAGTGGAATATGGCAAAAATCGTATTCAATATAAAAAATTTGATTGGTATGTGCTAACAAGTCAAAACTTTGAACTGTATTTTTATGCAGGTGGTGAGCCTATTGCAA
>JBIKRY010000403.1:0-3454 GCA_044348925.1 Bernardetiaceae bacterium | reverse complement strand
CAATACTCCGTACATTTTAAATATTAATTTTGCCCAATTTTAGTATTTTTTGATAATTTGGGTGCATTTTAATTGCATTGGCATCTAAATCTAAGTTTGTAATAATGGTTTCTAAGTAGTTCTGGTTGCTATAATCAGCTTTAATGTCATAGAGAGAAAAGATTTTGTTACCTGCCAATTTATTTTCCACCTTTGCTAAATTATATGCCATTGCTACACTATTAAAATGAAAATCTATACGTTTTTCTTTTCTTGTTTGCGACTCTGTAAGTCCTAAATGTTGGCGAAATGTCGCACCATTCATATCACGAAAAACAAATTCATCGCAACGGCGAACCGTTTGAAATCTCAAGCAATAATATTGTGCAATATTTTGAGCTGACAAAGTCAAATCAGCACAAGCTAAAATACCTATTCTTTGTTTGCCATTTTCTACTTTTACTACCAAAACTATTTTTAAATTCCGTTTCCATTTGACAGAATAGACGACTTTACTATATAATTTGCAGCCCGCTAACTGCGAATATTCTTTTTCGGTTGTTGGATAGCTATGCTCTAACTCCATTTTATCGAGCAAATCTTCCGATTTCCAATTAATTTTATCGCCATATTTGCGTGGTCTGCCCTTTGATTTTTGGTCACCTTCATAAAGCCACTTTAAATTTGCGTCAATACGAAGTTTGGTAATGACTGACAAACCAGCACTTTTAGCCACATCCGAAGTCTTTTCTTTGGCATAAAAACCATCGCAAGTTAAATATTTGACACTATTTTCAGCAAAAAACTCTTTATGAGCTACAACCTGTTTCAAATAAAAATCCAATCTACTCTCTCCATCAGGCAATATGGATGGGGTTTGTTTGCTATCCAAAGCATAAGCTGTTTGATGCGTTACAGAAATTAGGGCAAGCAGACTCAGTTCTAAGCCTTTAATACTTTTTTGTTGGCAACCATTCCAAAAATTACCCAAATTAGCGGTATGATGACCACTTTTGGGAATAAAACTTGCATCAATACAAGCTATAAAAACCTCTTTTTCATCGGCATAATGGCTAATTAATTTCTCATTAAAACCTATCCAATCAAAAGTTTTATCATAATTACGCCTAAAACTTAGTTCGTTATAAGAACTCCAACGAGACATATTCGTAAAATTTTTGCGACCACGAGCTGATAAAATGACAAATACTAAATTATACAAAAATTTACTAAAACTTTTGTTTATGGAAGGCATTTTGCCTATTATTGTACCGAAAATTAGTTCTTTTTTCATAAAAAGTGTCCCTGTTTGTCTTGCAATTACAAATTAAGGGATACTTTTTTATTTGATATAAAACTACTAAAAATGTACGGACTATTGTTAAAAAGTAGTTCAGACTTTTTCAATTTGCTCACGTTGCCTGTTTGCAAAGCCCCAATGCGGTTGATTTGTGCCAACTGCAAAAGTTGCGACCTGCCTCCTTTTGCTTGTCTTGGCGTGGATTGGCTGCGGTGATGTAAGCTGTGAAAGAAATTGTAGTTTCTTTTTTTATGCCTTGTAAACCTTGACTATCATTTTTGTATTGCTGCAAAAAATTAGTAGCTTGATTTTTCAATAAATCGGGATATTCAGCCAAAACTTCGGCAGGAATTTGTTTGTTTTCGGAAATAGCTTTTTGGATAATATTTTTGTATATCCCACGAGATATATTTTTTCTCCTTTCACTCCTTTTTTTTTCTCTACTTATTTTATTTCCGCTAACTAATTTTTCATATTCTTTTTGCGTTTCATCATACAGATACTCACCAAAAACAATATCTTCATTTTTACTTAAAGCCTGTGCTAAAATTTTTTCTGCAAGTGTATCATTATTAAAACTATCAGAAAGTTCATATAACCACCATTTTTTATTGATAGAATTATAAAACTCCTCAAAAGTCATTTCCCAAACTTCTTTCTCTTTTTTAGACATACCTTTCAAGCCTTGCAATTTTTTACGACTTGCAACTGTTTTTTTAGCCAATAATTTTTTATGTGTAGCAACGGTGATGTTGCTCATAAAAGATAAGTTAGAAATTGTTTGTTTGTTAATTTTCTTGTAATTTTGTGTAAATAAAAGCATTTATGAAAGCCGAAACCCCTTATCTTGAAGCCTTGCGGTATATGGAAAACGCAAAATCTCAGTTAAAAATAGCTGGTAAAAATAGCTACAATTACCTCGATGACAAATATGTAAAAACTGCTGCTGGTATAGCTTATTCTGGTATTTTAGTAGCCCTTGACGAATATTTAAAACGCAAAGAAGGTAGTAAATATGAAAAACCTAAATCTATTGAGGAATATAGAACTAAAATAAGCAAAAAAGATAAAAAATTATTGTCTTTGCTTAATTCTGCTTATTATATTCTGCATATTTTAGGTTATTATCATGGCGACACCACTATTAAAACCATAAAATTAGGTTTTGAGGAGGCTTTTGCTATCATTGAGTATATAAAAGACTAAAACATATTTTTTAACACTTTCAAATTTTTATCTTTGAAAGTGTCTTCTTTTTGCACCCTCTAAACCATCGAGTCCATCTACGCCATATTCACCACCGCCCTAACGGTTATTTTTTTCATACGAATCATTACGTTTTTTGTACTGTTCACGTTTTTTGGCAATAGTTTCTTTTTTCTTCTCTTTCAACTCCTCTATTTTGTTGTTGATACCCTCTACTTGTGGGGTAGTTTTTAAAGAGTATGACCTTGTAAAAGAACTTGCAGAAAGTACAAAAACAAAAACAGGCTTTTCTGTGGAAGTAAGTTTTAATGACAAAGAATATAAAACTGGAAATAAAGCAAAACCTGAGTTTGTAGAATTAAAGCCATATCAAAATCATGAAATACTGCCTAAATGGAATTATTCTTTCAAACCTGAACTGTTATAAGTTATTTAATTTTCGTTCCTAAGTTTAGATTTAGACATTCAAAAATAAACATTTTTTTGATACTACATAACTCTATTTTTATTTAAAATAAATTTCCTTTGAATATTGAATACAAGAATTGAAAAAATAAATAGGTTTTCCGCATCAAAATTATTTTAACCACATAGTAACATAGATACATAGAAAAATATAAGTTAATGAAGGTACTATAAGTAGAAAAACTGTGTAAATCTGTGTATTCTGTGTTATCTGTGTTCCATCATTTAGCAAATAAATACATTGGATTAGATAAAAATTACTTGTCAATTTTGGTGCGGAAAATCTAAAAAATAAAAAATATTTTTTTAAAACACTTTTGTTAATTAGTTTATAAGTAATTAATTATCAATAATTTAATATAAAATATTGATAATCAAGTAGTTATTGTATAAACCTCTTATTATTCAGCAATTCCCACTTTGACAATTTATTCCAATTTTACCATTTGGGGATTTGCCAACTCTTGGTAGAGTTGTGCGAAATTTTCACAGGATTTGAAGAAA
>JBIKRY010000295.1:0-5834 GCA_044348925.1 Bernardetiaceae bacterium | reverse complement strand
AATAAGGGCTTTTTTAGGGATAAAACTTTTGGACATAAAATATTAACTTGCTTTAAATCATAGAAATATCAAAAATTGACCATTGAATTGCCAAAGTGGGAATTGCTGCTTATTATTAGGTGCTTTTGTTAGTAAAAAAAGTAAATTTCTAAAAAACAATACTACTATTTTTTAGGTTGTCTGTAGTAATGCAATTAGTGTTTGGTTCTATAATATAGTAATGCCAAATCTCGAACTACTAACCAACGATTTCCTATATTTAAGAATTATCAAACCCCTACTCAATCTCCACCCCATCAATTTCTTTCATCAACCTATCCGTTTCTGTAAGAGCCACAATAATTTTTTGATAGTGCAAAATATCATCAAATTCAAGGTTGCCGTCTTTTCTATCTTTTAACCATTTTTGGGCAGGTTGATACCCGCCAATGTAGAACTCCCACGCAATTTCAGAAACATTTGTAAAATGTTGCGTGTCGTTGATAAATACTTTTCCTTCAAAATATTTTACTTTCTCTACTTTATTTGTGCCATTTATAGGATAAGTAATGATAGAATTTTCTAAAATTGGACTTTCTAATAAATGAATTTGCCTTAATTGACTTCCTAAATTTACTAAGTTTTGAAAACTTTGTAAATTTGTTGGATATGGGACTCTTGGAAAATCTATTTTCAAAAATTCCTTGTATTTTTCTCTATAGGTTGGCGAATGTAATACTGCATAGATATAATCTAACAAATCAATAGGGGCAAAAGTATTTTTGCTTGTTTCTTTTTCATTGGTAAAAGTCAAACCTAAATTTGTCGCAATTTTTGCAACAATTTCTTTGTTTAAGTTAGGAGTTCTTATGACAGAATCTCCAAACATAGTATCTACTGTTAAATTTTCAACAATATCATACTTTTCAAGTTGCTTTTCCAACTTTTCTACCGTAGCTTTTGCTTCTTCTAATGTACTTTTATTTTCCTCAAAAAGTTTTTGGTTATCTTCCGAAGGATTTTTTATTGCATTATAAAATGGCAAAACTGTTTTTTTGAAAAATGTATCAATTTGTTTGTAATGTTCTTTTGCTTGTTCTAATTTTGATAATAAAATTAGCTTTTCTTGTTCTGAAAAAGAACGTAATCTTTTTTGTTTGGGTTTTGTTTCATAGATATATAATGGGAATAAGCTATTAATTTCACTTGTCCGATTAGAAATAAAAGAACTTTCAATCATTTTATTTGAAATAAAACAGTGTTGATAATTATTTCCTGACTTAAATTGTTTGCATAAAACTAAGCCTAAATTTTCGCCACTAAAAAAATTTTGCATTACTTTATGCACAGTTCGCCAAACTAATTTATCTTCATAAAAAATAAAATTCTTATCAAATAATCTGTATGAAATAGGTTTTACGTATTTCAATAAGTTTTTCTCATTTTTAATATTATCATAACCTTGCAAAATATTCCAATCTTCTTTTTTCTTTACTTTAAATTTTTGATGTAAAGTATATTCATCTCTTTCACTATTTTGAAAATTTTGGAATGTTTCCAATAACTTATTCTCACTTTTATTAATCACAAATTCATCGTGAGCAGTAGTGATACCCACGCCATTTGCTACAAACAATTCATTAATTTTAAACCCTTCATCATAACTTTTTTGCTCCTCAAAATCTTTTGGTACAAAGAAATAATTGGGTGTAATATTTGGCAATTCTTTGTAAGGAACTGTTTTTAAGGAGTTGTCTTTTAGAAAATCAAATTTTGATTGACGTTTTCCGAATAAATCATAATGAAACACTTTACCTAATTCATTGACTTTTTTCTTTCCTGTTTTTACAAAAATATTGATACTTACCCCTTGCATAATGTCAAAAACATTTTCGTCTTTACTTCCATCAAGAGCAGTTTCTTTTTTCTTGCTATTTCCGTGCAAATCTATGGTGTAAATTTTGTCGTATGTTTTCAACAAATTCCAACGCATACCCCTAAAAGTAGGATTATCTAAAAACCCGTGAGGATTGATAAATGCCAAAATTCCACTGCCATTTTTCTCAATAAAATGTTGCCCATAACGCAAAAATTTTACATAATCGTCATTCAACCATTTAGGGTTTCGTTCTTGTAGTTTTTGTTTTCCTTCGGGTTCTTTTTTGTAATCTTCCATCAATTTCATTATCCATTCGCCTTTATTAGCACTTTCGCCCAAATAAGGTGGATTGCCTACAATACACATCACAGGAGTTTCTCTTTTTATTTTTCGGGCTTCATTTGCCTCAATACTCAACCAATTAGCAAAACCTGTTTCCAAAGTTGGACGACCTTCTTCCAAACTATTGCTTAAAAAAATACGTAATCTTTGCTGATTTGTTGTTTTAAAACCTGTTTCTTTGAGCAGTAAATCCATTTGCAAATGTGCCATTGCATAACTCGCCATAAGCAACTCAAATCCATTCAAACGTGGTAATAAATGATTTTCTACATACGTATTCCAAATTCCTTCTCTTCCTACAAAATTTTTGTGAATTTGTTTGACAACTTCCGCCAAAAAAGTTCCTGTACCTGTGGCAGGGTCAAGAATTTGAACTTTGTGCAACCCCACCCCCTGCCCCTCCCCTATTGGGAGGGGAGTTTGCGACATCTTCGATGTCGTTTGCACCCCTCTCAATAGGGGAAGGGCAGGGGGTGGGGTGATTTTACTCGTATCTGCCAAGCCTTGTGGCAAGTTAAATTCGGTTTTCAAAATATCATCAACAGCCCTCACAATAAAATTTACCACAGGTGCAGGAGTGTACCAAACAGCACGAGTTTTGCGTAATTCAGGGTCATAAATACTCAAAAAAGTTTCGTAAAAATGGATAATTGGGTCTTCCATTTTGGTAGCTTTTCCATAATTTTTCAAAACTTCCAAAACATCACAAGCCAAAAATATTTCTACCAAATTATCAACTATCCATTTTATACGGTCATCAAGGTCTATTCCAGCTATATAACTAAATAATTTTCGCAAAAATGGATTAGATTTTGGTATCAATTCGGCAGCTTTTTGTCGGCTAAAAGTATCTAAACTTTTATCATTTACACGAGCCGCAAACATTCCGTATGCAATGGTTTGTGCATACACATCAGCAAAATCTTTTGCCGTAATATCGTGAATGAGAATTTCTTTAAATGCTTGTAATTGGTCTTTTAAAGTAGAATTTTCTTGGCTAATTTCATCAGAAATCAATGATTTTTCTATGACATTGGCTAATAATCTTGCTTTTCCCGCCATCATTTCCGCCAATTTTTTGGGGCTATTAATGCTTTGGAAAATTTGTGTAGAGAAATCTTTTATTAGGTTGGTAAAAGTTGCAAAATTTTCTTTCAAAGGCAAAATAACCCCGTTTTTGAGTTCTGCAATCGCAATTTTTGTAACAAAAATTCCATCTACATATAAATGAAAATCTATATAATCTGTAAAAATAAGGTTATTTAATGAAGTTTTATACCTATCAAATTGTTCTTTATTGCCCGTTTTTTTCTCACCCGACAAATCTTTATCGCCAATATCTTTTGCCTCAATAAAACCGACAGGAATATCTTTTGCATTTGTCAAAACATAATCAGGAGCCCCACAAGCTATTCTTTTGGGTTCATTCGTTGCAGAAATATTTGGCAAAATAGCCTCGATAAGTTGCTTTAAATCTCCTCGGTACGTATGTTCTGTTGCAGTTCCTCGTTGATAAGCTGCGTTAAGATTTTGGATATATTGGTCAATGGTCATCATCTTATAGAAAACTTTACACAATAGTATAACTTAACGAAATAACTTACAAATTATTTAGATTTTTTGGTAGAATTATTTTTGGAGGTGTGGGCTTTTGACGAAAATAAGAAAAAAGCAAACGTAGAAATTTTATTTTATGCAACTCTTTTTGTTTTGCTTTTTTGTTTTTATTAGATGTTTAGTTAGATTTATGCCTTAAGTTTAGCATTGTTGCAACAATATTTAGCCAAGATTTGAGGTTAAAAAAATATATAAATTGGCAATTACTGTCAAAAAATAATTTGTTGTTTGCGTTATTTTTTGACAGTAAAAGAAGACTATGAAATGGTACAAAATTTACAAACTTATTGCAAAATATCCCATTTGTAAATTCCTATTCTGGATAAAAAATAACGGAAAGATACTTTTAATACGCCAAAACCATATACCATACTGTCTTTAAAATTGATAGACGAAGCCTCTTCAAAATATTTGGTAGGGCAAGTAACTTCGGCGATTGTAAAGCCTTTGGCAAAAATTTGTGCTATCATTTGGTTATCAAAAACAAAATTATCGGAATTTTTCATAAAACTGACTGTTTTTAATACCTCACCCGAAAAAGCTCTATACCCTGTATGATATTCGGAGAGTTTTTCGTTCATCAGAATATTTTGGGATAAAGTTAACATTCTATTAAAAATATATTTATACATAGGCATACCGCCTTTTAATGCTCCTTTTCCCAAAATTCTTGAGCCAAATACCACAGGATATAATTCTTGTCCAATAATAGATACCATAGCAGTAATCAATTTTGGGGTATATTGGTAATCAGGGTGCAACATTACCACAATATCTGCTTGTAATTCTAAGGCTTTTGTGTAACAAGTTTTTTGATTGCCACCGTATCCTTTGTTGGTTTGATGGCGAATGACATGCTTAATTCCTAATTTTTTGCCAAGTTCTGTCGTTTCGTCTTTACTTGCGTCATCTACCAAGATTACCTCATCTACAATATCGAATGGAATTTCACGATAGGTCATTTCCAAAGTTTTGGCAGCATTATAGGCTGGCAATACGATAATTACTTTTTTATTATTATACATAAATCTGCTATAATTCCACGAATCCAATTCGAGGGTTTGTATTTTGCTGACAAAGCTATATAATTTTTGCTAAATAAAAGTATGTCTGTCCTATTTTCTTCAAATTAAATATTCTGTTAGCCTTGCTACTTGACAATTTTTGTGGATATTATTTGTCTTTACTCCAAAATTTAGGTATTTTATTGCCAAATGCTAACAAATAAATTTACCTTATTTGCTATTTTCTACATTTTATTTAACTTTGCGTGGTTTTTAGTGCCAAAGTGTCAGTAATTTTATTTTGGTATGATTTTGAAAATAAGGTAAAGGTAGAAAATTTAAGAGATTTACGTAGGTTGCATTTAAGAAGGTATTAAGGATATACATAAAAAAAGTTTAGAAACTTTATATCGTATTGGTAGATTTGGAGCAACTCCTAAACTTTTGTAATCATGGCAAGAAAGCAAAGATTTAAACCAGCAGCAGTGCTTGTACCTTTATTTATTGTAGAAGGTTGCACAGAAACGAATTATATAAAATTGCTAAACAAATTATTTGAGCCACAAAAAGCACCAAAAACGCATAATTGTAGAGGTGGAAGTGCAAAAAATATATTATTTGAGGCAGAGAAAAAGATTAGAGAAGATAATTATTCGAGTTATGTAGTAATTTTTGATGCAGATACGTACCAAATTACAGACAAAACCAAAAAGCAAAAATCAATACACAAAAGTTGCCAAGAATACGAAAAAGAATTACATAATTACATTCCAAAATACGATAAAAATGATTGTGTATTGCTTGAAAAATTTATAAAAAAAGAAAATATAGCATTTGCTATGAAAAATCACGCAAATCAAGCAAAGATTTTTGAACAATATTACCCAATTTTTGACTAAAAAACAATAACTTAATTATATGTTTGATTTCATCACCAAAGGAATAGCCAAAGTGTTTGGCACTAAGTCGCAAAGAGATTTAAAGGAAATTATGCCTTATATTGTCAAAATTCG
>JBIKRY010000187.1:0-9324 GCA_044348925.1 Bernardetiaceae bacterium | reverse complement strand
TCTACAGCTTTTTTTGCATAGACCGAAAAATCTATACTTACCAACACCGTATCTAAATTTGCATTTGCCATTTCTGGCACCAACAACACCGAACAAGGCGTACGCAAAGCAAATTGTTGTGGCAACATTTCACTACCTGTTAGCGAAAACTTACGCCCTATAACCATCAAATCTGCTTGTTTTGCCACTGCCCAATGTAGCATTTCTTCATGTGGATTGCCCTCGCCAATAATATAATTTGTTTTTTCTTGTAATTCTATAGGGAAATATTTTTGGATAATTGCTTGTAATTTTGCCTTAAAAAAGTCTTCCATCGGCAAATCTGTGTTCCAAACCAACTGCTTTTCTTCTTGAAATTCGTTGATAGTATCAGTAACATAGAGAATATAAATTTTTTCGGGTTGCCAATAGGTAGCAATAAAAACAAAATAAGATGCTATAGTAGCATCAAAATCTGTTAAATCTAATCCAATAATAATTTTTTTCATAGCTATACCTGTTCACTTGTTTTTCCAAAACGTCTTTCTCTGCCTTGGTAATCTATCAATGCTTCATACAAATTTTCTTTTCTAAAATCAGGCCACAAAATATCCGTAAAAAACAGTTCCGAATATGCTAATTGCCACAATAAAAAATTACTAATTCTCATTTCGCCACTTGTTCTGATGATAAGTTCGGGGTCTGGAATACTGCTTGTATTGAGGTATTCGCTAAAAATATCGTCTGTAATTTGGTTTACTTCCAACTTTCCTTCACTTACATCTTGCACAAGTTTTTTGACTGCGTGCATAATTTCCCATCTTCCGCTATAACTTAATGCCAAAACTAAAGTCATGCCTGTATTATTTTTGGTCAATTCCATTGTTTGTTGTAACTCTTTGATACAATCTTGTGGCAATTTTTCCAAATTTCCAATAGCTGCCAACTTGATATTATTTTTTATCAATGTTTTGGCTTCGCTTTTAATAGTTCTTATCAAAAGTTGCATCAATGCAAATACTTCTGCAGCTGGTCTGTTCCAATTTTCTGTAGAGAAAGCATACAGAGTTAGGTATTCTATGCCCAACTCTGCCGATGCTTCGGTAATTTCTCGTACAGCTTTTACTGCATTTTTATGTCCAAATACTCTTGCCAATCCTTTTTGCTTAGCCCATCTTCCGTTGCCGTCCATAATAACGGCAATATGTTTTGGTATTCGTTCTGTGATAATTTGCTCTTTCATAATTTTTGGTATTGCTACAAAAAGTATTTTTTATTTTTCTAATACTCTGCGAATGTCTGCCAAAATAGCTTCTCCGCCTTCTGCCAAAACTTTTTCAGCTATTTCTTTGCCCAATTTTTCGGCATCTGCTATGGTACCATTTGCTGTGGCTTCGATTCTTGTTTTGCCGTCCAAACTAATTAATCCTCCTTTTATGCTCATCGAGCTTCCTTGTACTTGTGCTAAAGCAAAAGTAGGAATACTACAGCCTCCTTGTAAAGTTTTGAGAAAACTTCTTTCGGCACGTACTCTGTATTCGGTTTCGGTATGATTAGTTGCTAATTTTATTTGTGTAGCAATATCTGTGTCTAATTTTTTGGCAATTTCTATGGCAATACTACCTTGTCCAACGGCTGGAGTAAATTCATCTACAGAGAGGTTTTTGACAATATATTGTGCATAATTCATACGAAAAACGCCTGCGTATGCCAATACTAAAGCATCACAAAGCCCTTCAGAGAGTTTACGCATACGAGTTTGCAAATTTCCACGTACATCTATAGTTCTTATGCTTGGATATAGGCTTTTCATCATAGCCACACGTCTGGTGGAAGACGTACCCAAAATAATTTTATTTTTGGTATTTAATTGAAAATCTTTTTGATAACTCACAATTACGTCATGCACTTGTTCTCTTTCTGTAAATGCAAGAATTTCGAGGTCATCTGCTACATCAGACTGCATATCCTTTGCACTATGCACAGCAACATCTATAGTTCCTTTGCGGAGTTGTTCTTCTAATTCCTCAGTAAAAACGCCTTTGCTACCAATTTTTGCAATCGCAGTATTTAAAATTTTATCTCCTTTTGTATCTATGATTACAATTTCAGAGCTTATTCCTGCCATTTTTAGCTTTTTTTCTATCTCATGAGCCTGCCATAAAGCCAATTGACTGCCTCTTGTACCAATTTTAATAGGGTTCATAAATATTAATTAGAATTTCACTGCGTTTTCTTTATTATAATTTGCGAAGGTAGCAAATATTTTGCATAACAAAAAATAATATTTTACAGAACTGCCCTTTCAGAAATTGTTTATTTATTGTTTGGCAATAGCTTTGGCTTTGCATTGATTTTGGTAGCGTAGTATGGAGGCTATGTGTTGCAAATTATCCAAATCATAGTGTTTGTTTTGGATAATATGTTGAATGAGTGCGGTATTTTCTGCAAAAATATTGTGCATTTCTTGGGCAATATTGGCTACAGAAACTACTTTTTCGCTGTTTTCCTTATATAAAAAATAGCTAACTTCTGCTTGAGTTGCATTGCTACAGTGTGGATTTTTGTGGTAATATCGCAATAAGGCAACTTCCCCAGCCAAGATTACTTCATATAATTCATTGTATTTTAAACTGATAAATTCTCTCCGCAAATGTGTTTGTTTGTCATACATAGTAATGGTTTGCAATGCCGAAAATGCTAATTGGCGTGTTGTAATGGTGGAATTTTCCGCATTTGGGTTTGTGATTTGTATGCTATGTTGTTCAAAATCTATGTATAAATTTCCTTCCAATACAGTTCCGTCTTGTAAAGTAACTACTGCAATGGTTGAGCAAGGCAAAGTTTTTGTTTCTTGTGCCAATAAATTTAAGCTAAGGAATAAAGTGCTAAGTAAAAAAAATAGGCTTTTCATATCGGTAACTGTTTTGGTATTTACAATGTTAATTAATTGTTACATAAAAAACAAGTATATTAACAAAAAGTTACATATTTTTTTACAGCATTATTTTTTCGCAATTCTTAAAAAATCTTAAAATATTTTGATAAGATAGTAGGTAGAAAATATTTATATGTAATACCTTTGTTACTTGTTACATATTTATACATTAATTTTATGTAATATTTTTCTTACTTTTAACAAACTAACCATGTTTAGATTATTTAAAAAACTCTCTATGTCTGTGCTATTTTTTGTAGCATTATTTTTTTGTAGCTTTTTTTCACACGCAGATGAATATGACGATGCTTGGGAGGCTATCAACAATAATGATAGAAAAAAAGCAACAGAATTATTACTAAAGGCTGCACAAAATCCCAAAAGAGCTGCCGATGCTTATATGACTTTAATTATTTTAAGCAATTTTAACGGACAAGCCGAAAATGCTACGCCTTATTTTGAAAAATTAATGGAAGTAGCTCCAGATGCCTATCCTTATGCTTATGCAATGTGGTTTAATGAGGCTATAGCTGGAGGGTATGGCAATAAAACAAAGGCACAGCGAAAATTTCTCGAAAAATGCTTGCAAGACCCTAAAGCAAATGGTTCTATTAAAGCTGCTGCAAGATATGGACTTGCTTCGCATTATTCAGCAACCAATGACTTACAAGCAGCTATGAAAGAATGGAAACAAATAGGCGGAATAGACCAATGGCAATTTGTAGGTCCTTTTGACAATGTTTCGAGCAGTGGTTTTGACAAAGATTATCCGCCAATTGCACAACCAGAGGCTTCAGCAAAATTCTTGTCTGCCAATAATGCAACGATTGAATGGTTTACTCCAAAAACTTTAGGCTATGATTGTTGGACTTTCCCAACCTATTATATCAAAGAAAGAGATATGCTTAGTTATTCACAAAGTTTTGTGAATTTTCCTGCCGACACTGAAGGCGTAATTTGTGTAGGTTTTGGCGGAAATGTAAAAGTTTGGGTAAATGACAAATTAGTAATTTCGGAATATGAAGAACTTACTACCGAAGTAGATGCTACCAAAGCTATTTGTAATTTTAAAAAAGGATACAACCGTATTCTTATTCAAAATGGTACTACAAAAGGTTCTGCCTATTTTTTGGTACGTTTGACAGACAAAAATTATAATACATTGCCTAATTTGACTTATACAAGCAAATTCCAAGCCTATCCAAAAGAAACTTCTACAGGATATGACCAAAGCAAAGTAATAGAATTATCGGCAGAAACTTTTTTCTTAAATAAAATCAAGGCAGAACCTAACAATTTGCTACATTATTATTTGTTGTGTGAAACCTATTTGAGAAACAAAAAAATATTCCAAGCACAAAATATTGTTGCCGAATTGGTAAATAAAGCACCTAAAAATAGTGTGGCTATTTACGAACAACTACAATGTTTCTCAAAAGCAAAAAACCGTACAGACCTCGTTACGTTGATGGAATCTTTGAAAGAACAAGACCCTACTTGCTTGTTTTCTATCAGTTTGCAAATGCAACAGTTTATCGATGAGGAGAAATATGAGGAGGCACTCGAAGTATTGAACAAACGTATCAAAATGTATGGCGAAAATAGCGAAACACTCAAAAATCAAATAGACCTCGCTATCAAACAAAATAAATTGGAGCCTGCTTTAGCTATGATAAAACAAGGCTATGACCAATATCCAGATGATTTGTCCTATGTTAGAATGTGGTACAATATTCAAAAAAGGGTTTACAAAGATTCGAAAGCAGCACTCAAAGTATATGAAAAATATAATGATGACTATTTTAGTGAGTCTTTGATTGGCGACCTTGCGTCTGAATATATGGAATTGGGTATGAATGACAAAGCAATCAAATTGTGGCAAAAATTGGAAAGTACCTATCCAAATGATGCAGATTATATCAACACCTTGACACAATACTATTATGGCAAAAAAGATAGCGACAAAGCCCTCGAATATGTAAATAAACAACTTGCTTTGGCTCCTTATTCGTCTTCTTATTGGGAATCTTTAGCACAAATTTATGAGCAAAAAGAAGATAGTAAAGAGGCTATCAAGGCTTTCAAACAAAGTTTGTACTATAACCCAAATGCGTATGATACCAGACGTAAACTTGCGTTATTAGAAAAACAAGAAGATATTACCAAATTATTGCCAAATTCTAATGGCTATGACTTAATTCGTACTACTAAAAGTGCAGATAAAGAGCAACAATATGATTGGTATTATATTTTAGATGAAAAAACTAAAATTGTATATCCTGACGGCACTTCGGAAGAATATTACAACATGGCTATCAAAATCTTAACCGATAAAGGTATCGAAACTTGGAAAGAATCTTCGTTACCATACGGCTATTCACAAAGATTGGTTATCGAAAAATCTGAAGTGGTAAAGAAAAACGGTAAAAAAACCGCAGCAGAACGAAATGATAACGAATTGGTATTTACAAATTTGGAAAAAGGAGATGCCATTTATTTTAAATATAAGTTGGAATCTTATAAACGTGGCAAATTAGCAAAAGAGTTTTGGGATAAATATATTTTCAATGCTTTTGTGCCTGTCGAACAAGTACGTTACACATTAATTGTAGCTGATAAATTGAAATTTAATTACAAGTTTCATAATGCAACTATAGAGCCTAAAGTTTCACAAAAAGGCGAATTTAAAATATATACTTGGGAATTGAAAGACGAAGCTGCGATGAAAGAAGAAACTCGTACTCCTCCAACGGTAGATATTGGCAAAATATTGCACTTTTCGTCTGTCGAAAATTGGCAAGCTATTGCAAATTGGTACAGTGATTTGTCTTCGCCACAAGCAAAAGCCGATTTTGAAGTGAAAAAAGTATTCAAAACTATTTTCCCTGAAGGAAAAACTTTTAACAACGAACAAAAAGCACGTATGATTTACGAATATGTCGTAAAAAATATTACCTACAGTTCGGTTTCTTTCCGTCAAAGTAGCCACGTGCCACAAAAAGCAGCCAAAACAATTAACACAAAACTTGGAGATTGTAAAGATTTATCTACTTTGTATGCAACATTAGCAAGAGAAGCAGGTTTGGAAGCTAATCTTGTGCTGATTAATACCAAAGATAATGGCAAAAATGATATGTTATTGCCTTCTACAGAATTTAATCATTGTATTGTAAAAGTAAAAGTAGATGCAAAAGATTATTATTTGGAACTTACCGATGCTAATTTGCCGTTTGCGTCTTTGCCTATTTCTGATGTGGAAGCACTTATTTTGGAAATTCCTTACAATAAAATGGCAAGCAACGAAACTTTAAAACCTCTTGTTAGCCCAACCAGAGTTACAGACGAAATTAGACGTAAAACTTCGGTTACTATCAACAAAAATGACATTGTTATTCAATCCGCAAGTATGAAAAAAGGTCATCATACTGCCTATACTCGTTATAAATATGCGTCTTTGAACAAAGAAAAACAAATGGAAGAATTACGAAAAGGAATCAGCAATGATTATAAAAATCCTGTCGTAATCAATGACGCAAATTATACAAATCTCGATAAACTCGAAGATTCTGTAAAATACGACTATAATTATACTGTAAAGAACGAAGTAATTGAGATTGGTGCAATGAAAACCTTTAAAGTGCCTTATGCAGATATATTTGTACGAATAGACCATTTTATCGAAGATACACGCCAATTCCCGATTAATTATTGGACGTATGAAGATACAGATGCCTATTCTGAAGATATGACTATTCAATTACCTGCGGGTTCTACTTTTGTCGAAATTCCAAAAGATATTAGTGCCGAATTTAACGACATTAAATATAGTCTTACCTTCAAAAAAACATCTCCAAATACTTTAAAAGTATTCCGAAGTGTAAAAATTAGTAAAAAGAATATTAGCCCTGAAGAATATGTTAAATTTAGGGAATTTGTAAATACAGTTACTGCAGCAGAAGCCAAATATGTAGCTTTTAAATAACCTATTTTTACAAAAAATCTACCAAATGCGTAACCCAAAAGGTTACGCATTTTTTTGTTACTGTAAAATTTTTGTTGCAAAAAATTGAAAAAATAGTCTTTTCAAATCTTGAAGACTTGAAAAGTTTTAAAAATGGCACTTATATTGTTGCTCATAAAAAAAAATATTTTTATATTTCTACTATCTTTAACAGCATAGATTTTTTCACAGAACAGTTACGAAAATTTCTTATTTTTTCTATTACTTCACAAAAATTGTTATACAAACAAAAATATTATCAAAAATGTATATAAATTTTGAAAAAAAATTATATTTTTGACAAACTCCAAAAATATTAAACATATTCCTATGATGTTTCGCTATTTTTCTATCATTTCGATTGTTTTTTTCTGTTTTACTAACTTGTTTGCACAAGATATAGAAAAATGGCAGGCAAAATATGCACAGTTTAGTAAAGAGTTAAAAGATGCACAAAATTACAAACCCCTAACAGGTCGAAAACGACCTAACCAAAATGCAACAAAACCACCAAGAGATACTAAGTTTATTAAACAAGATATTGCAAAAACTTGCATTAATTTAGCTGATGATTATTTGCTTATTCCTGATTATCGCAATGCCATTTCCTATTACACCGAAGCAGCACGTATTGCAGACGATAATGACGATTATGCAACAGCAGCACTTGCATTCAGAAAACTTGGCGACCACTATACCAAAAATGATATTTATGCAAGTGCTATCAAAAGTTACATAGATGCTTGTGAAAATTATAAAAGTGCTAAAAAATATGAAATTTACATTGAGGTCTTGCTAAAAATAGGACGTTTGCATATTGGAAAAGAAGAAAACAAAAAAGCTATTACGATTCTTTCGAGGGCTGCACAAGAAGCACAATTTTTTAAGGAAGTAGGCAGATTAGCAGAATGTTATACTTTGTTAGCAAAAGCATATACCAAAGAAGGAGATTTGGACAATGCCAATAGATTTACCAGAATGTCGAAGGGTTCACAAAATATTGTCGAACAATCACAAGAACAAATTGCAGAACGAGAAATAGCCAAACAGCAAGTAGAAAAATTAGACGAAAAACAAGATGTAATAGAGGCAAAATTAAGTTTAGGCAATTTGACTACCGCCGAAACTCAAGAATTAAAAAAACAAATTGCAGAATTAGAACAACAAAAAGCACACGAACAACAAAAAGTAAAAAGACAAGAAGATAAGTTAAAAAGGCAGGTAGAAGACCTTAACAAAGCAAATTTAGAACTTGGCAGAAAAGAAATAGAATTGGATAAATCTACCAAACAAGTAGAAGACCAACAACAAACCCTCATGATATTGCTTGGCGTTGCTGGAATTATGTTGTTGTTCATAATTGTTGTAATTTTGGCAGCAATTAGTGTTAGACGTGCAAACAGAAAACTTGCAGCACAAAACATAGAAATAATGAAACAAGCAAGAGAAATAGAACACCAAAAAGCCGAAGTAGAAAAAGCAAGAGATAAATCTGATGAATTATTACTCAATATTTTGCCAAGCGAAGTAGCAGAAGAGTTGAAAGAAAAAGGCTTTGCAGTGCCAAAGCATTATGATAAAGTTACTGTATTGTTTGGAGATTTTAAAGGCTTTACCAATGTAGCAGAAAAACTTAGCCCTAAAGAAATTATCAATGAGTTGAATATCTGTTTTAGTTCTTTTGATGCTATTTGCGAAAAATATAATTTGGAAAGAATCAAAACCATTGGCGACTGTTATATGTGTGCAGGTGGATTGCCAACCGAAAACGACACCAATCCCTTAGATGCGGTTTTGGCAGGCTTGGAAATGCAGGAATTTCTCAAAAATCGCAAAATTGAAAAAGAAAGTTATGGCGAAGAATATTTTGAAATGCGTATTGGCATACACACAGGAGCAGTAATTGCAGGCGTGGTAGGAAAGAAAAAATTTGCTTATGATATTTGGGGAGATACCGTAAACTTGGCAAGTCGTTTGGAATCCAGCGGAGAAATAGGTATGGTAAACGTATCTGAAGAAACCTATCAACTTGTAAAAAACCAAATTTATTGTGCTTATCGTGGTGAAATTCCAGCCAAAAACAAAGGAAATGTTGCAATGTATTTTGCAATGTCGAAATGGTAAAAAATTAGTAATAATATTATTTGCATAATAGCTATAGTGCTTGTTACAGACTTTTGTAAGTCTTTATATAAAAAAGCCACAAAATCAATAGATTTTGTGGCTTTTTATGTAATAGAAAATAGTTAAAATATTTTTGCTAAAACTGTGTAAAACTATAAATTTTAGCAATAACTAACGTGAACTACGGATACCGTATATTCGCCTTTAGGCGGGGCTGCCTAAGCGAATGAGTCGGGTAAATTGAAAGAAAAATAGTAATTATTTCTCAAAATTTGTGAATTTA
>JBIKRY010000186.1:0-9413 GCA_044348925.1 Bernardetiaceae bacterium | reverse complement strand
AGACCATTTTCCGTTTTCATCTTTTTTTGAAACATAAATATCAGAACCACCAAATCCTCCAGGCATATCCGACACAAAATATAAAGTTTTGCCATCTTCGGTAATAGATGGGTGTGCTTCGGAATAATCTAAAGTATCCAAAGGAAAAATAGGGGTCAAATTAAACCACACTTCTCCGTTAGAAGTAGCTTGATAGAGTCCTAATCTTTCGGGTTTTGGTTTGCGGAACATATCCCCAAAGCTACTTTTTCGGTGTAAACTGCGTGTAAAAATAATTTTTTCTGTATGTGGAATATGGGCAATAGCACCCGAATTAAAATGCCAAGCACTGCTGATAGCAGTTTGAATAGGTATTGCTTGTTCGACACTATCGGGGTGTGGAATGTAATAAGGCACTATTTCTGGGTGTTTTGACCATCGCAAAGCATCATGAGCAATAGGTGCTGTAGATTTTATGACCGAATACATCAATGTTTGTCTATAAAAAGCTGGTGCTATTTCGGCATATTTTGTATTAAATTTTACAGGTTCTATTTCAAAACGTACTGTATCTTTCAGCCCTTCTAATTCTATATATTTTTCTTTTTTTGTTGCTTTATTTTTATTGCTTTTACTATTATTTTGAGCAAATAGTAAAGTTGAGAAAAATATACAACACAAAAATAGATAAGTAGTTCGGTTTCTCATTGTCGGTTAATCTGTTTATACACAATACCAAATCAAAATCTGTGCTAATTGGCAAATATACAAGACTATATTCGTAATTTTATAAAAAAATAGTAAAATTTACCTATTTCTTACTTAAAAGGTACATAGGATTTCTTTACTCTTTTGTTTTGTATTTTGGTAGTGGGAGTAAAATGATGAAACTTTGTAGTATTTATTGTATGTTTTGTATGCAAATACTTGATTATCAATTATTTACCATAATAAAAAAAGTAAAAATAATAAATTTTAATATTTTTATTAGCAAAATTTTACATAAAATTATTTTCCTAAAACAGAAAAAATGTTAAAAACTATCTCTTTCCAACTGTTTTCCTAACTTTGTAGCAAAAAACTATGCTATGCAAAAAATTATTTATCTTTTGGGAATATTTTTCTGTGGAATTTTACTTTACTCGTGTGCAAATATGTCCACGCCTTCGGGAGGTTATAAAGATATTCGCAAACCAAGAATACGTTTTTCTAATCCTAAAAATCAAAGTTTGTTTGTAAAAGGCAATCAAATTGTCATACGATTTGACGAAGATATAGAGCTTAATAATATCAAAAGTAATTTGGTTATTATTCCTAACATGGAAAATGATTATACCTATCAACTCAAAAAAAGCACTTTGACGCTAACTTTTGACAAGCCATTTGCCGAAAATACAACCTATATTTTGATTTTTGATGATGCAGTGCAAGATATTACCGAAAAAAACAAAGGCATTAATCTTCGTTTGGCTTTTAGTACAGGTAGTGCTATAGATTCTTTGCGAATGAATGGTTTTGTGCAAGATATGAATAGCAATAAGCCCGAAAAAGAGGCAGTAGTGGCATTATATAATGCTTTGGATACGTTTAAAGTTGAAAAACACAAGCCATTGTACTATGCCAAAACAGACACTACAGGCAGATATGTTATCAATAATATCAAAAAAGGAAAATATTTTATGTATGCGTTGGTCGAAGACAAAAAGAAAAATTTGATATATGATGAAGGAAAAGAGAAAATAGGTTTTTTGGCAGATACTTTGACAATAGACGAGGCAAATTTTGCCTATGCAGATTTTGTAACCTTATTATATGATTACAAGCCATTCAAAATTAGCAATAAAAGACCTCGTAAACAGTATTTTGAAGCCAAAGCAAATAAGAATATTTTTGGGGCAAAAGTTGAATTTGCAGACAAAAATTTGCAAGGCAAAATTTTATATAATACAGAAAAAGATATTTTGCGATTTTATAACAATACAGGGCAGGCAAGCACCGATAGTTTGTTGGCGTATGTAACTTTAAAAGATTCTCTTGGCAATCAAGTTGTAGATACTATGCAAGTAAAATTTGATGCAATAAAAGCCAAAGACAAGAAAATACAGCCTTTAACGGTTAAAATAGTACCCCAAAATGGTACAAAATTTGTCCGTGGCGAAGATATACCCCTAAAATTTACCTTTTCTGTTCCTGTTACAAGTTTTGCTACCGATAGTTTATTGGTTATTTCCAACAAAGATACTTTACAATTTTCGGCAGAAGATTTTATGTTTGATAGTTTGCAAACAAGTATTCAGCTCAAAAAACCTCTCAAAATGCAAGAAACAATGAGCATAAAATATAAAAAACGGGCTTTTATTTCGGTAGAAAATGACAGTGTAAAATC
Source organism: Bernardetiaceae bacterium (assembly GCA_044348925.1). GTDB lineage: Bacteria > Bacteroidota > Bacteroidia > Cytophagales > Thermoflexibacteraceae > JAAFKA01. The sequence goes on along the minus strand of JBIKRY010000186.1, from coordinate 7,048 downwards.
GGGAGATGAACTAAGTTATGCACAGAAAAAAGCTGAAGATTTTGCTCGTCTTAGTGGCATTGTACGCACCAAATATCCGCATTTTATTTTACAATTACTCAACGAAAAAAATGAAGTAGAGCAACAGCGTATCGATGAAAAAGAATTTTTGTTTGAATATGTACAGGCTGGAAAGAAAAAATTTAGACTCATTGTAGATAGCAATGCCAATGGCAAATGGGATATGGGAGATTTTAAAACACGGACTATTCCCGAAAAAATATTATTTTTTACAGACGAAAGACTCGAAAATACTTCCCCAAATTGGGATTATGAAGACATTATTATTGAAGTGAAAGAAGAATAGTTTTAAGGCAAATACTCTAATTTAAAAAGTAATGACTTATGAGAATTATAGTAGCAATGAAACACGAAAAATTATTTGTAACATGCTGGAAAATAAATTATCAAACTATTTTTTATATATTGTAAATCATATAACTTTGTTATTAAACAAATATTACTATTCACTATGGAAACTTCTCAATTTAGTAAATATACTAATAAACAAGTAAAAATTATACTCAATAATGGCAAAGAAATAAATAGTAAAATTGTATATATTGATACAGTTGAAAATACTATTGATTTTGAAGATGGCAGGTCAATTGCTATTTCCTTTATCAAAGAACTTGTTAATGGAGAGAATAAAAATTCTACAACAACAAATCATGTAGTAAAAGAAATTACTCCAATAAGCCCAAAATCTGAAATAATAACCAAAAATGATTTTATTGTTGAAAAGACACTTATTGAAACACTCAAGCCAGATACCATTCTTGTTTCTGAAACTCAAAATAACAGCAAACATATAGAAGTGTTGAAAAAGCTTATGGAAATAGAAATAGGGTACGATACTGCCATTAAAAACTTGCAAACTATTTCATTAAAACCTGAAATGGCAGCTGCTTTACCTAAAGAAATCAAAGATTTGGAAAATGGAGCTAAAACAGAACAAGCTACTTTATGGACAAAAATCATTAATCAGTACAATAATGCTGTAAAAAATGGCGGTCTTCACCAAAATAAAGATGCACTTAATACCATTGTATCGAATACTCAATTATTAGTCAAACTCATGCCTAATACAAATTTTTACGAATTATTGGCGTATGTGGCTCTCGAAAATAAAGAATTATACTTGGCTTGTTGGGCTTTGGAAAATGTATTTAAAGAATATGGAGGTATCGGCAAAAACGACAAATACTGGTATAAATTTGTTGAATTAGTAGTAAATTTTTCTAATTACAAAGCCTTAGAACATATCACTAAAACTATTTTGTTATCTCCTCTTGAGCAAGAAAAAATCTTCAAAGCTGTTTGCTATAGTTTGATAAAGCTAAATAGAAAAAACATTGTAGAAAATCTGATTGAAAAAACATTGGGAAGTAATCCTGATTTTAAATATTGGGCTTTGGACGGGCTAAAAGAACTCCCCAAAGAACCGTTATCTGTTTATACAACATTTAAGGCTAATTTGGAGATAAGTCCCGTTAAAATTGTTGAAAAATCCCCTGTAAGTTCTTATACAAATAATGCGATAAAAAATAAGCCCAATAATAATTTACCCCCTCATTTACAAGGATATGTGTCAAGAGGTTCTAATGCAGAAACACTAAAAAATGCAAGAATAGAACGAGATATAACGAAAAATCTAAAAAAAGCAGAAGAACTTTTTATAAAAGGTATTCAAAATGAACGGGATGTAGCTATCAAAGAACGTGCAGTCCGAGATTTAGCAAGTATGCTTGGACAGCAAATGAAAGAACCTAGAAGGGGGGTTGAGGTAATACATAAATATCAAGCAACTTTTTCAGACTCGGATTTACATTTATTATATTCTTTATATTTTCAAGATGGTAACTATATAGAAGCCATAAAAATACAGAAACAAATTTTAAAAAATACTCCAAGAAAAGATTTAAGATTAGCAAGGTATCTTGGCTTAGCCTCTTGTTACATACAGTTAGGTAATTTTAAGGAAGCAGAAGAAAACTATATTCTTGCTCTTAAAATTAATCCTTCTCAATATGCCATAGAAAAAAATATTGCACTTTGTTTGTATAAACAAGGAAAAAATGAAGAAGCAAAGAAAATTTTAAATAGAATCATTGCTGATTATGGTGATGGTAAAGCACAAGAGTTATTAGATACTATTGAAGGTAAAAATCAAAATACTGATTTTATATTAGACTATAAAAATTATGATAATTATGATGCCAGTTTAGATAAAATTACACTATTCTTTTTAGAAAAGTGTAATATGTCTTATGTTAAAGATAGAATCGAAAATAATACTTATATAGGAAGTACGAGTGATAAAGAAAAGGATTTAAAAAAATTAGAGGATGATGCAGGTCCTTCAGGTGGTTTGGGTGCAGAAGTTCGCAGCCAAATATATTTAACTGCTGCCCGAATTTTTCTTGATAAGCAAGAAATAAGTAATGAATTTTATAAATATTTATGTCGAAGTTTTACTTCAAAAGGTGATAATGCTATACAAATAGGTAGTCATATTGACTGTGTTAAAAATTACTATTTAACTGGATTACGTGCTTATGAATTAGTTTTTCTTGAAGAACGGGAATCAAAGAAACCTGAAATAGCTGATGCTGCTTATGCTTTATGTAGATATTTATATTCTTTTTTAGGGAGAGAGAATATTCCTTTTACAGATATAAATATTAAAGATACAATTAATGATGTTTATAGCAGAAGTAGGGATAAAAACTTTTTTTTCAAATCTCTTTTATTACTTTTCTCTAGAAGCCAAAAATATTCAATGAACAGAGTATTAGTTATTTTGTTTGAAAACCAAGAGTTAAAAAAGGCATCTTGTAATTTCTTAAATATTTTAATGGATACCACTCAAGAAAAATTTGCAGAATCATGGAAAAAGCAAGCAAAAGAAATTATAAAACAAGAAAATGAATTATTAAATCAACTTGCACCGTTACATAACTTTCAAATATCAGAAATTTGGCTTTTATCAAATATTGAGAGAATCAAAAATGTTACAGAAAAAGTTTTGTTTGATATTGACAAAGATTACTTAAATAATTTACAAAGTATTTTAGATAATTGTATTTCATTAACCAACGCCTCTGATTTCGACGAAAAAAATAACAAAATAGAAGATATCAAGGTTCGTGTAGAATATTTATTACAACAAGTACAAAAAAATCCTACAAAACTTGCTATTGAAGATATTTATCCAATTATTAAAAATTTACTTGTTGCTTTAAATACATTTTTGGACGAATTGTATCAAACCGCAAAACCAGAATTGTTATTAAGTTCTGAGTTTTCATATCAAGTAAGAGATAATCATTTTGTTGATATCGAAATTAAAGTCCAAAATAATGCAGAAGGACACGCAGAACAAGTTGAATTAGCTATAGAAAATGATTCTCTTTATTATATACTTGTGCCAAAACAAAACAATACTTACGGCACTATTCGTGGAAAATCTGTTAAAAGTGAATTGTTTACTTTAGAACTAACTCCCAAAGCTATTTTAGAACAAGCTTTTACCTTAAAAGCAAAAGCAAAATTTATCATCAGGCAGGAACAATATGAAACACCGTTGCAAGAAGTTGCCATACAATTAGGTAATTTAGAAGATTTCATAGAAGCCGAAAATAAATATGCCACTTATGCAGAAAGTTCAGAAGTAAAAGATGAATCTATGTTTTTTGGCAGGAAAAAAATGGTTGATACAATTTACGAGGTTGTTTGTAATCAATATAAAAGTTTTGTTTTTTATGGACAAAAACGTGCTGGAAAATCCTCTATTTTACACCATTTGGAACAAAAACTACTAATAAATTCTGATATATTGGTGGCTAATATTGGAAATATTGGTGGTTTAATTGATGAGAATACAAAAACCTCACTATTATATCAAATTTTATACGGTATTTTACAACAAATTAGTTTTAAAATAGAAGACAAAGAATTGCAAGGATTCAGTGCTTTACAAGTAAATATTCCATCTGACTTAGATTTTTATAATCACCCAAGTCCATTACAATTATTTAAAACTACTTTTCAAGAAATTAAACGTAAAATGATGCGTTTAGAAGAATGGAAGAATGTACGTATAGTGGTACTAATTGATGAGTTTACATATATTTATCACTTAATTGTTACTAAAAAACTAAGCATCGATTTCATGATAAATTGGAAAGCTATCTTACAAGAAAATTATTTTAGTGTCGTATTAGTTGCCCAAGATTTTTACCCAAAATTTAAAGCACTTGATTCTAATGCTTTCCAAACTATGCAATTAGAAAGAGTTAGTTATTTGGAAAAAGAATTTGCTATGGCACTGATAGATGAACCTATAAAATTAAATGGTAATAGCCGTTATACTTCCGCAGGTATTGAGAGAGTGTATAACTTAACAGCAGGTAGTCCTTTTTATATACAAATTTTTTGTAACAAATTAGTAGAATATGTGAATAGGAAAAGAGTGATGAAAATTTCAGATGCTAATGTAAATCAAGTATTAAAAGATGCCATGATGAAATTAGACAAAGGAGTTTTTGATAATTTAATTAATGACGGTGATACTTCTGAAGATGCTATCAAAAAAGAAGATTCTGAAACTGTGTTAAGAGAAATAGCTAAATTAACAGAAAATCAAGAATGGGTAAGGAAAGAACAAATTATTTGTGAAATACAAAAACCTATTCATGAAATTTTGGAAAATTTAGTTGTGCGTGAAGTAGTTGATAAAAATAATGATTTGTATAAACTTCGTGTTATTTTATTCAAAGAATGGCTAAATAAAAACTCAAAATAAGTTTAAAATAACTATGGAAAATATTGAAAACCCTTTTGTCAGTTATGGTAAAATAATTCAGGGTAATAAATTTTTAGGTCGTCAATCTTATATCAAATCTATTGAAGATAGGCTAACGAAAACTATTGGGCAAGACAAAGGCAATATGGCTTTGGTTGGATATCCTCGTATAGGCAAAAGCAGTATTGCTGCCCAAGCTATTTTGAATATTCAAAAAGAGTTAGAGTCTGATAAAAAAATCCCTATTTGGATAAATGTTGGTTTGTATCAAAGTCGTAATGATTTTTTTATAGGAATAACGAGAGAAACTTATTATTATTTTGAGGATAATAATATAATAATAAATAATTTAGAAATAGCTTTTGCACGTACTCAAAATGAAAACCAATCTTGGAGTAGTTTAATCGGTAATATTCAACGATTTTTTACTATTTTGCGAAAAAGTGAATATAGTATTATTTTTATTCTTGATGAATTTGATTACAGTAGAGTTTTATTTTATAATGATGCTAATGCTTTTCAAGCTTTGAGAGATTTGGCTTATAGAGATTTTGGTGTAAATTATTTAATTACCTCACGAAGAAGTATTAGGGAAATAGAAATACAAAGTGCTGCTATTTCAACTTTTGATGGTATTATAAGCAAAGATTATGTTTCTGTTTATAATCAATATGAAATTGAAGAATACTACCAACAATTTGAAAGTTTAGAATTTATATTTTCAGATACACAAAAAGAACATATTAATTTTTATTGTGGAAATCACCCATATTTGTTAGCAATTTTAGGGTTTGAAATATTTGAAAGTATAAAAACTAAAACTTTATTAGATATTCATAGTATTTTTAAAAAAGTGCAGTTGAATTTTACAGATTATTATGAGCAATTAGTGGGGCTTTTGCGTGAAGATGGAACATTTAGTAAGTTATTACAAATACTTTTGGGACCTCAAATTAATGTTAAGCCTAATGATATTGATGAACTTTTGCAATATGGCTTAATTTATAAAGGTGAAACTTATTTTTTTGCTTATTCTTCTCATTTTCAAGGTTATTTAAAAATAATAGAACGAGACGAAAGAATAGAGTCTGATACTTGGAAACTTTTAAGTGAAACTGAAATTATGCTAAGAAAATTTATTACAAGCACTTTTATTCACAAATTTGGTGATAATTGGGAAGAAAATTATCCACAAAGTTATCATGAATTGCCCAAAAAGCAAGCACTACTCCAAGACACAATTAAAAGATTACAATTAGGTTATCAGAGAGATTTGAATGAATATGGAAACATAGCCTCTAACTTAATGCTTTTAGACCAAGCATATATTACTGACCTTTTTGAGTATTTTATTTTATTTTCTTTTGAAGATATTTTCGCAAATATTTTACAAGAAAATAAGAATTATTGGAAAGAAGCTAATAATGTTTTAAAAAAAGTGCGTAATCCATTTGCACACCATAAAACCGAACTTTTAACAGAATCAGAAGTAAAAAGTGCCGAAAATTATTGTAGAAAAATAATTACACTTTTACAGCCTTATTCTAATTACTAATTTAAGTGTAAAATAAATGAATATTTTTATAAAATTTTACAAGAAAAAATTTGGTTTTTACTAAATCTCTAAACTATTTTAACTGAAGATAAGAATCTTCTTGAAAGATTAGCCCAGTGATATGCTTACAAGAAATGTTTGAAATTCATCGATTTTTAATAGAATAGTCTGATAACAAATAATTTTCAAGTTATCTATACATTAACCCTATTTACTGTGTTTAGCACCGAATTTCAAGATTTTATCCATACACACCAACACGCAGATGTGTTGAAATTGGCTTTGCAAGCATCTTTATATCCAAATATAGAGATGAAACTTGCTTTGCAACAAATTCAAGGAAGGCAAAAAGCAAAAACAAAATTACCTTTTTTGTATCTAAATCCACAAATAATTTATCCAACGGCTTTGTCGGTTGAGCAATGTTCTTCTGAAATGGCTGCAAAACAAAAAGCCGTTTGTTTGGAAAAAATAGTAGCACAGAAAAAAACTCTTGTAGATTTGACTGGTGGTTTTGGCATAGATACTTATTTTTTTAGCCAATTATTTGAACAAGTAAGCTATGTAGAACAACAAACAGACTTGGCTACTATTGCAAAACATAATTTTGAGCAGTTAGGGGCAAAAAATATTGCTTGTTATGCACA
>JBIKRY010000184.1:0-9414 GCA_044348925.1 Bernardetiaceae bacterium | reverse complement strand
CAAAGCGTATTTTACATTTCTTAATAACGTCTATTATACGAAACTTATTTAAAAATATCTATGCCTGTATTTGCTTTGCCTGAAGATGAAATAATTTTTCCCAATCCAAATTTAGCTAGTAAAGATGGTTTATTGGCAGTTGGTGGAGATTTATCTGTAGAAAGACTAATTTTAGCTTATCAAAATGGAATTTTTCCTTGGTTTTCGGAGGGAGAGCCTATTTTGTGGTGGAGTCCTAATCCTCGTTTTGTGCTTTTTGCCGAAAATCTAAAAATTTCTAAAAGTATGCAACAAGTTTTGCGAAGTAATAAATTTGAAGTTACTATCAATCAATCCTTCGAACAAGTTATCCGCAACTGCCAAGCCGTAAAAAGAACGGGGCAAAATAGTACGTGGATAACCGAAGATATTATTCAATCTTATTGTAATTTGCACAAACTTGGCATAGCACATTCGGTAGAAGTTTGGGAAAAACAAGTATTAGTGGGTGGTTTATATGGTTTGATAATGGGTAAATGTTTTTTTGGAGAATCTATGTTCTCGAAGGTAAGTAATGCCTCCAAAACAGGTTTTATTACATGGGTGCAAAAATTGAAAGCCGAAAATTTTAGGCTCATCGATTGCCAAATATATTCAGAACATTTGGAAAGTTTGGGGGCAGAAAATATAGATAGAAAAGAGTTTTTACGATTAGTACACGAAAATCTATGATTTCTACGCATAGTACCAACTTTCTACCGCATTAGCAATACTATTAATTCTTTGATAAAAATGATAAAGCCCAAACAAACCAAAAAATAACCAAAAACAATTCTTATTCTTGTAGAAGATATACGATTGGATAAATAAATGCCAATAAATACCCCAAAAATAGTTGTTAAACAAAAAGTAGCCAAAATATTCCAATCTATTTTGGTGTCTGCAACTATATCACTTCCAAAAGCCAGCAAACTATTGATAGAAATAATAGCTAAAGAAGTAATAACTGCCGTTTTCATAGACATTTTTTGCAAAAAAACCAAAGTTGGTATCATAATAAAACCACCGCCAACGCCAAGCAAACTCGTCAAAAAACCTGTAACAATACCAACCCCTTTAATTTTTAGTTTGGCTTGGGAAAAATATTCATTTTCTTTATTCATTTCTCTGTTACTTGTAATAATTGAAATAGCAGCTACTAAAAGTAAAGCCAAAAATAAAATCATCAAGAGCATATTTTTGGTAAAAACAAAGTGATTATAGCTAAAAATGATAGTAGGAATATGAGGATAAATTACATTTCGAGTAACAATCGTACTTAGTAAAATTGGTAAAATAAATATTGCATTAGTTTGGATATTTTTCCAGACATTGGTTCGGTAAACCAAAAGGCGAATGGCAGAGGTTATGCCAATTACAAACAAAGAATAGGTAGTGGACAATGCCACAGAAAATCCACCAACATAGACAAAAATAGGAATTGTTAATAAAGAAGCAATGCCACCAATTAATCCCAATAAAATTCCAACTAATAAAGCAAAAATATAAAGTGTAAAATCTATTGTCATTATAGTATTTTTTTGAGTAAATAGGCGAAAAATATGAATTTAAAGTGTCATAGCCTATATTTTACTTGAAAAGAAGTTAGCTTTAGTATTAAAGCAAAGGAGTTAAGTTCTGCAAAAATGGTATATCAAAAGCAAAGTTACAGTTTTTTTTGTAATTATTGTATGATAGAAAATTTACCTATAAAAAATATAATATGAATAGTTATGATGAATAATATTTGGAATAGTAGAGTTTTTTTGTGTTATTGTATTCTATTCGCATATTTTAAAATCTACTTACATTAAATCTACTTTATATAGTATGTTTGTGATAAATCTCTAAAAGTAAAAAGCTAATATGGAAAAAACAAGTTTACAAAAGCATATAAAGGCAGCCTTATTTGGGCTTGCCGTTGGTGATGCTTTAGGCGTACCCGTAGAATTTAAAAGCCGAGCAACTATAAGCAGAAACCCAATTACAGATATGATAGGTTTTGGCACTTATCATCTACCTGCGGGTACTTTTTCTGATGATAGTTCCCTAACTTTTTGCCTTGCAGAAGCCTTAATAGAAGATTTTGACTTGCAAGTAATTGCAAAAAAAATTATGGCTTGGTATTATGAAAATTATTGGACGGCAAGAGGTACTGTATTTGATGTTGGTATTGCAACAAGAGCAGCAATAGAAAAACTTGCTCAAGGCTGTAAACCTGAGTTGGCAGGTGGTGCAGAGGTTTCCTCTAATGGCAATGGCTCTTTGATGCGGATTTTGCCTGTGGTTTTCTATGTCTATGATAAACCAATTACAGAAAGATACGAAATTACTAAATTGGTTTCGTCCATCACACATAGGCATCACCTTTCTATTTTTGCGTGCTTTTATTACATAGAATTTGCCCGCCAAATAATTTTAGGAAAAAATAAAACCGAAATTTATAAAAATTTGCAAACCGAAATGTTAGCATATTTTGCCTCTAATGAAGAATTATCTAAGCAAATGGATATTTCGATATTTGATAGACTTTTAAAAAATGATATTGTAACATTACAAGAAAATGAAATAGAGAGCAGTGGTTATGTAGTACATACTTTAGAAGCCTCTATTTGGTGCTTGCTACATACAGAAAATTATGCAGACGCAACTTTAAAAGCTGTAAATTTGGGGCAAGATACAGACACTACAGGGGCAGTAACAGGTGGATTGGCTGGGCTATTATATGGTTTTGAAAATATCTCTCCAGATTGGATAGCAGTTTTGGCAAGAAAAAGAGAGATAGAAAATTTGGCATTGCGACTTGCTAATAAACTAACAAACAACGAAAAAAGCAACACTCTTTTTTAGATAAAATAGGGCTTAAAAATTAGATGGTTTACTACGTAGCTCCTGCTACGCAGTACCACCCAACTTACATTAAAAATAGAAAGAAACAAGTATTACTAAGTATATTTTTTATATTGAATGTTTAGTAATATTTAATGAGTTTTTAATAAATTTTTATTGTTATTTAATTCGTAATACCTAATTATTGTGCTTATTTCTATAAATTGTTAAGAAATTTTATAAAAAGAACTAAATAATTATCAAGTAATTAAATTATTATTTATTTTTTAGCACTACCATTTTATTGATTATTTCGTTAATTTATTTTACATTGTGAAATTATTTCTTATCTTAATCAATTAAAAACCTCCATTGAAATGAACATTACCACAAAACATCTCCGCAAAATAGGCATTGGGCTTATTTTTGCATTTGTTGGTGTTGGTTCGTATGTGAGTTATGGAATTTTGCACAATAATTTGCAAGATGCTACACTACAATCTACTAATCTAACAACACAATCCTCTGCTAAAACATCTGCTACTAATGTAGCAAGTAACGAGGCAACAAAAAAGGCAGAAACATTTGCCAAATCCAATTTTGCAGATAATAGTATGTCTAAACAAGACAAAACATCTGCAAAAGAAGAAAAAATTACCAACTCTTTTCCAACAGATTTGCCCAACCTTGCAGCTATAGAATTGCAACGCCAAGCACATCAAGAGATGCTTGCCAAGCACCCTTATAGCAACCGTCCTTTTTATAACAAACAAGATTGGAAAGAGGCAGGTTTGGAAAGAAAAGACAGACCTGATTGGGCTTTTGAACAAGATTTTTTGCGTACCCTTGACCCTGCAACAGGTACAGTGCCTTATGAAAGGTTAATAGCTGCAAATAAATATACCAAAGAATATTTTGCCAATCAATTTTCTACGAATGGTCCAGCTACCTCTGCTACATGGGTAGAAAGAGGTCCTAATAATATTGGTGGACGAACTCGTGCCTTGTTGTTTGACCCAAATGATGCGACTAACAAAAAAGTTTGGGCTGGTGGTGTAGGTGGTGGTTTGTGGGTAAATAATGATGTTACAAATGCAACTTCTACTTGGACAAAGGTAAATGACCTTTGGGAAAATATTGCAATAGCTTCTATAGCCTATAGTCCTGCCAATACACAAACTTTTTATGTAGGCACAGGCGAAGGTTTTTTTAATGCAGATGCTATTCGTGGTGGTGGTATGTGGAAAACAACCAATGCAGGGCTAACATGGACACTTTTAACTTCTACCATTCCCTCTGCTACTAACTTAAATTTTGATTATATCAACAAAATAGTAGTAAATGCTTCGGGGCATATTTTTATTGCCACAAGGTCAAGAGTTGCGAATGCAGGTGGTGTATTAAAATCGACAGATGGTGGACTTACTTGGACAAGGATTTTTGCACCGCTAACAGGCGTAGGAGTTCCAGCTAATACACAAACAAGAGATTTTGTGGCAGATATTGAATTGGCACAGAATGGCGATATTTATATTGGTTCTGGTATGTTTAATGCAGGCAAAATTTTTCGTTCTACCAATGGTGGCACCAATTGGACAGATATTACTCCAGTTTTAGCCAACCAAAATCAACAACGAATAGAAATAGCTATAGCACCAAGTACAGGTACTACGACTGCTACTACTACCTTATACGCTGTAGCACAAGATGGTGCGCCAGTTGCAGCAAGCAGGGACGTTGCGTGGTTTGTACGTTCTACAGATGGTGGGGCAACTTGGTCAAGTGTTCCTATTCCTTCTTATTTAGAACAAGGTACTTGTGCACCTGCTGCTACTCCTAACCATTTTACCAGAGGACAATCTTGGTATGATTTAATTTTAGCAGTTCACCCTACCAATGCAAATATTGTAGTGGCAGGTGGGGTAGATATTCATAGAAGTTTGAATGGTGGTACTTCATGGTCTGCTATTTCTTATTGGACAGGTGCTTGTCGTACCAAAGTACACGCAGATATTCATGCTTTGGTATTCCGTCCTGGAGCATCTAACGAGCTTATTTCGGGCAACGATGGAGGGGTATATTACTCTACAGATGCAGGTAATTCGGCAGTTGCAACGCCTACTTTTGAAATGCGTAACACCAATTACAATGTTACACAATTTTATGCGGGTGCTATGCGAAATAATGCAGGAGATAGTTATATGTTAGCAGGTGCGCAGGATAATGGTTCTATTCGTATCAATGGGGCAGGAGTTAGTGGTGGTACAGAAGTAACAGGTGGTGATGGTGCTTTTTGTTTTATCAATCAAGCAAACCCAAATATTCAGATTACGTCCTATGTAAACAACAACTACTATGTTTCTACCAATGGAGGAGCAAGTTTTGGAACTATGATGGGAAATTCTGATGGTTCTTTTATCAATCCTTCTGATTTTCATGATGCTACTAATTTTCTATATTCAGCAGCTACTACTACACAAATCCGAAGAACTGTAGCTGCGGTAGGTGGTACTTCTACTTTGGTTACGATTGCGGGTATGACTGCAACTGCAACACATGTAAAAGTTTCTCCTTATTCCCCTGCTGCAGCAAGCACTTTGTTTATTGGTAGTGGTGGAAGAATTTATAAAGTTACTAATGCACATACAGGTACAGCACCTACTACGGTCAATATTACAGGCAATATTACTACTACAGGCAGTGTTTCTTGTATAGAATTAGGTGCAAGTGAAAACGAAATTGTTGCAACCTATTCTAACTATGGCGTAATTTCGGTATGGTACACTACAGATGGTGGTACGACTTGGACAAGCAAAGATGATGCAGCACATGGTTTAGCAGATATTCCTGTTCGTTGGGCATTATTCAATCCTACCAATAACAAAGAAGTTTTGTTAGCAACCGAAGCAGGTATTTGGGCAAGTAATGACATTACCCTTGCCAATCCAACTTGGACACCTGTCAATAGCACTTTAGCAACTACCAGAGTAGATATGTTAAAAATGCGTAGCTCCGACAAAATAGTGATGGCAGCAACACACGGTAGAGGAGTATTTACAACAGACGTATTTGCATTACCAATCGCAGCTTTTTCTCCCGACAAAAAAGTTACCTATATCAACAAACCTGTTGTAGTAACAAGTAGTTCGTCAGCTGCAACGTCTTATGTATGGAATTTTGGCACAGGTGCAACACCTGCCACTGCTACTACAGTGGGACCACATACAGTTAACTACAGCAATAGTGGGGTAAAAGCACTTTCTTTAAGTATTAATGCTGGAGTTTCTACTGCTAATGGTGCAGTTACAGTAATTCCAGACAAAATAGTTACATACGATTTGACAGATGGAGGTAATTTTGAAGTAAATCCTGCCGACTTTACCGCAGATAATATTAGTGGAACTCCTTTTGAACGAGGAAATTCGGCAATCGTAGGCAAAGATGGCGTAGTTTCAGGTGCAAATGCTTGGGTTACAGGCTTAACTGCTGCTAATTATGCCGACAATTCAGAATCATATCTTTATACGCCAAATTTCAAATTTGCTTGTTTGGGAACATACAACTTGTCATTTATGACAAAATATGCTTTTGAAGACCGTTGGGACGGTATGCGTGTAGAATATTCTACCAACAAAGGAGATACTTGGACAAGATTAGGAGATGCTGTGTCTGCAAATTGGTATAACAATACTGTAGTTACGGGTGGAATTGTTTTCCCTGTGGGTAGTCCATTTTTTACAGGCGTACAAGCTACCTTTGCTACAAAAAGTTTTGATGCTTCGTTTTTAGCTGGTAATGCAAATGTAGCATTTCGTTTTGTATTCAAAACGGATACTAATACAACAGATGTAGGAGTTGCAATAGATGATTTCAAAATTACTTATACCCCTGCTGCAGTTGCTATGGCAGTTGCTCCTTTAACCTTACCAAATGGAAATTCAGGAACAGCCTATAGCCAAACATTATCCGCAACAAATGGTACTGCTCCTTATACATTTACTGTAACCGCAGGTGCTTTGCCAGCAGGTTTGACATTAAACGCAACTACAGGCGTACTTTCGGGAACTCCAACAAGTAATGCAACTTTTAACTTTACAATAACAGCAACAGATGCTGGAACTTGTACTGCAACAAGAGCATATACCATTACAACTACTTGTGGAACAGTTAGTGTAAATCCTGCAACTTTACCAAATGCAGTTCTAAATATAGCCTATAACCAAACCGTTTCGGCAACAGGAGGCACTGCACCTTATACGTATGCAATAACAACAGGAACTTTGCCAACAGGTTTAACTTTAAATGCAACTACAGGCGTAATTTCGGGAACTCCAACGGTAAATGGCACTGCCAACTTTACAGTTAGTGCAACAGATGTAAATACTTGTTCCAATACAAGGGCATATAGCTTGACTGTTGGAGCTGCTTGTCCTACGCTTACTGTGTCGCCTGCAACTTTGCCAAATTCGGTATCAGGTGCAGCATACTCCCAAACACTTACCACAACAGGGGGAGCAAATCCTTATACCTACGCAGTTACAGCAGGAACTTTACCAACAGGTTTGACTTTAAATGCAACTACAGGCGTAATTTCAGGTACACCAACTGCAAATGCAACTTTTAACTTTACGGTAACAGCAACAGATGCAAATACTTGTACCGTTGCAAAAGCCTATACAATTATTATCAGTTGCCCAACTATTATGGTAACTCCTGCAACTTTGCCTAATGGGGCAAGTGGTATTGCTTACACCCAAACAGTTGCGGCAAGTAATGGCATTGCACCTTATACATTTAGTATTACTGCTGGTGCTTTGCCAACAGGTTTAACCTTGAATGCAACTACAGGGGTAATTTCGGGAACTCCAACAGTAGCAGGTTTATTTACCTTTACAGTTACTGCGGCAGACGCAAATACTTGCACAGGTACACAAACTTATACAAATATACGCATTTGCCCAACTATTACCTTTGCAAGCACAACTATAGCAAATGGAAATTCGGGAACAGCATACAGCCAAACAGTTGCAGCAATAGGAGGCACAGCACCTTATACCTATGCTATTAGTGCAGGTACATTGCCAACAGGTTTAACTTTAAATGCTACTACTGGCGTAATTTCAGGTACACCAACGGCAAATAATACTTTCAACTTCACAGTAACAGCAACAGACGCAAATATGTGTACAGGTTTGCAAGCATATAGCGTAGTAATTTCTTGTGGCACAGTCGTATTAAATCCTACAACTTTGCCTGCAGGAGTATTTGCAACTACCTATAACCAAACTATTGTAGCAACAGGTGGCGTTGCACCTTATACTTTCAGTATTTCGGCTGGAGCTTTACCACTTGGACTTACTTTGAATGCAGTAACTGGAGTAATTTCGGGTAATCCTGCCATTGGAACTTATACTTTCACAGTAAGAGCAACAGATGTAAATACTTGTACCAATACGCAAG
Organism: Bernardetiaceae bacterium; assembly: GCA_044348925.1. Taxonomy (GTDB): domain Bacteria; phylum Bacteroidota; class Bacteroidia; order Cytophagales; family Thermoflexibacteraceae; genus JAAFKA01. Next base: position 1,107 of record JBIKRY010000184.1, on the reverse strand, counting down.
CATATACTATAGTAGTTGCTTGTCCTGCACCAACATTGGCAGCACCAAACGCAGCAAATGCAAATGTTTGTAGTGGTAGCACCGCAAGTTTGACAGCTACAGGAGGTTTTGGTTATCGTTGGTTTGATGCCCCAACAGGTGGCACACAACTCGCAGCAACAGCAACTTATACCACACCTGCATTATTTACACCAGCTACCTATTATGTAGAAAGTAGAGCTAATATAGGCGGAAATGTAGGAGCAGCAAGCAATGCTATAGGGGCAGGTGGTTTTTCTACTTTTGTAGAAGGCTTAGTTTTTAATGTGATTAACCAAGCTACTTTAGTTTCTGTAGTCGTATATCCTGGAGCAGCAGGTAATGTAGTATTAGAATTGCGAAGTGCTGCAAATGCCCTAATTACAAGCACAACTTTAGCAGTTACAGCAGCACAAATAAATACGCCTGTGGTGATGACACTAAATTGGAATTTGCCTGTTGGTACATATAGCCTACAAAGAGCAAGCACCAGCGTAAGTTTATTTAGAAATAGTACAGGCTCTGCAACTTATCCATATACATTGCCAAATGTATTAAGTATTGTAACTACTTTAAATCCAGCTAATGCTACAAATGGATTTTATTATTGGGCATATAATTGGACTGTAACTTCAGAGGCTTGTCCTTCGTTGAGAAAAGCAGTAAATGTCGGAGTTACTACTATAGCCTTGAATGGTATGCCTGATGCCTTTGTAGGCACAGCGTATAACGCAACTGTAACTGCGTCAGGTGGTACAGCACCTTATACCTACGTTTTGACAGGTACAATACCTACAGGAACAACTTTCAATGCAACAACAGGAACATTGACAGGTACAGCAACAACAGCAGGAATTTTCAATTTCTCTATTACAGCAACAGATGCAACACCTTGTTCGGTAACAAGAGCTTATGCAGTAAACGTAATACAGCAAATTCCACCACCTCCAGCACCTGTAGGACAAATTATTACCTTTGATTCTATCCCAGATAGAGTTTTCAGTAGTGATTTAGTGGAATTATTTGCGAGGTCGACTTCGGGTTTAACAGTTTCTTTTGAAGTAGTTTCGGGAAATGCAGTATCGGCAG
>JBIKRY010000185.1:0-9414 GCA_044348925.1 Bernardetiaceae bacterium | reverse complement strand
GTTTAGTAGTTTTTACAAAACCTAATTTTTTAGATACGATAACATATGGTGGATTTATTTTTCAAAGTCTTGATTTTGCAGCTTTGATTGGAATTGGTGCTGTGAGTTTGTCTATAGGTAAAGCAACGATGTGCAATGGTGCAAATCTGGCATATACAAAAGCTATTTTTGAAGAGGTTGGCGGGTTTTCGGGCAATGAACACATTGCATCAGGAGATGATGAATTTCTATTGCAAAAAATAGCTAAAAAATATCCCAAAGAAGTACATTTTTTGAAAAACAAAGACACTATAGTATCCACAGAAAGTAGCAAAACAATGTATGATTTTTTTCAACAACGCAAAAGATGGGCAAGCAAATGGAAACTACACCAACAAAAACATATTGCAATCGTAGCTATTTTTATTTTTATCTTGCATAGTTTGTCTTTAGGAATAATGATTTGGGGAGTTTTTGAAAAAAACATAACAGATTGGGCAATACTATTTTGGATAATAAAATCTTTTGCCGAATTAATATTTGTAGGATTGATTGTACAATTTGTAGGTTTAGCAAGATATATATTTTTTATGCCTTTTGCAAGTTTATTGTATCCTGTTTATGCAATAAGTATTGGAATTGCCAGCAACCAAAAAGGTTTTATTTGGAAAAACAGAAAATTTTAAACTAATTGTAACTAAGCTAAAAATACATATCTTACAAAATAGGTAATAAACATAAAAAACTTTATATTGTTTCAAAAAAATGTAAAATTTTCTCAAAAATTAAGATTTCATTAACAAAAAAGATTTTAGTTTTTTTGCATAATTTCTAAATAGAATTTAACTTTGCAAATAGCTTTATTGTTTACCTATACTACTATGACTTTAGCCGTATCAAATTTTCGTTATGCAACACTTTTTCATTGGATAATTGTTGTTGTTCTGTTGTTGGGCGTACAAACGGTACAGGCTCAAGACTGGTCTGAAGACCCTTTGAAAAAACCACAAGTTTGGAAAAAACTTATTGAAAAGCCCACAGATGCTGCTTTATGGGAACAATATTGTGGCAAACCAATGAATAAACTCTCTATCAAACAACTCGAAGAAGTAAATATGTGGAAACAAGAGCTAATGTTGCGACAGTTGGCAGACCAAGAAGCTATTGTCGGGTTATCTTTACCAAAAGGAGATAAAGACTTTTTTTTAGACGAAAACGCATTTACCGAAATTATGGGGCAGATAGAAGCAGCCAAAAATAACAAGGACAAAAGTAAACTGGTAAAAGGTGCAGACGGCAAACCCAAAAAAGTAACACACACCGAATTAGCAGGAATGGAGGCTATTATTTTGCAAGAGCAAAGTGAGTTGGCAGAACTAAAAACCAATGTACACGCAAATTTTGCGATGATTGAAGAATATTACAAAGAAGTATTCGAAGAGTTTGGGTTAAAATATGTTTATTATGCAGAATTACACCCCGACAAAAAATATAGCGAAATGCGTTGGGTAGAAGAAAAAGAAAAAGAACTCAAAGCAAAGAAAATGCAACAAATTCAAGAGCTACGAAAAAGATATGTAGTAGCTTCGGGAGCAGGAAACTAAAAAAAAGTTACATCTTCAATAGATGTAACTTTTTTTATTGCCTCCTTACAAAAATATATTTTTATTATCGCAAAATAATGCTTAGATATGTCTTTCTGCGTGATAAGATGACCTTACCAAAGCCCCAGATTCTACATACTTGAATCCACGTTGCAAGCCTTGTTCTTTATACATCGCAAAGGTATCAGGGTGAATAAATTCTGCTACTTCCAAGTGCATTTTGGTAGGTTGTAAATATTGCCCTAAAGTCAAAACATCTAAACCATTTTTTGCCAAGTCGTCCATTGCCTCAAAAACTTCGTCTTGTGTTTCTCCTAAGCCTAACATAATACCTGTTTTTGTACGTTTTCCATACTCTTTGGTTAGGCGTATTTGTTCCAAACTTCGTTCATATTTTGCTTGTGGTCGTACTCTGCGGTATAATCTTTTCACAGTTTCCATATTGTGTGATACCACTTCTTGACCTGCCGAAATCATACGGTATAATGCGTCCCAATTAGCCTTGACATCTGGAATAAGAGTTTCGATGGTAGTTTTTGGGGATAATTTTTTGACTTCTGACACGGTTTGATACCAAATTTCTGCTCCTCTATCTGCCAATTCATCTCTATTGACCGAAGTTATTACGGCGTGTTTCACGCCCATGAGTTGTATGGCTTCTGCTACTCTGCGTGGTTCGTCTGTATCGTATTCTTTGGGTTTGCCTGTCGCAACGGCACAAAAAGTACAACTGCGTGTGCAAACATTGCCCAAAATCATAAAAGTTGCTGTGCCTTCGCCCCAACATTCGCCCATATTTGGACAGTTACCACTTTGGCAAATTGTGTGTAATTTGTGTGTATCGACAATTTCTCTTACTTTCAAATATTCTTTGCCAACAGGTAACTTTACACGCAACCATGTAGGTTTTGCGGTACGAACTTGTGTGGCAGGGCTTGTATGTAGTACAGGTAAATCTATCATAGCTTCTGCAAAATGGTTATAAACACAAAAATACGCAAAGATTACATTTTTCCAAAAATAGCAAGCAAAGTTATAGGTTTTCCGCATCAAAATTATTTTAACCACATAGTAACATAGATACATAGAAAAATAGAAGTTAAGGAAGGTAATATAAGTAGAAAAACTGTGTAAATCTGCGTGTTCTGTGTTATCCGTGTTCAATATTTTAGCAGTAAGACGAATTTTATTACATAAAACTTACTAAAAATTTTGAATGATTTTCTGACATAAACTATGAAAAAATATGTAAACTTGCAAAAAATAGCATTTTACTTTACCAAGCAAATTCAGACCAACTTACATTCTTTATGCAACAATATATAGAACATACAAATTTACAGCCATTAATTACTTCTGAGGATATTGAAAAATTAGTTACAGAGGCATTACACTATCAATTTATTAGTATTTGTGTGCCACCTTTTTGGGTAAAAAAAGCAAAAAGAGATGCAGAAAAATCTTCTATAGCTATTGCTACAGTTGTTGGTTTTCCTTTGGGCTATCAACGTACCGAAACCAAACTCAAAGAAATAGCATTAGCTATTGAAGATGGTGCAACAGAATTGGATATGGTTTTAAATTTGTCTTGTGTGCAAACAGGTACCGATTTTTGGGCAAAAGCAGAGGTAGCAAGAGCTGCAAAGTTGTGCCACGAGTCTAATACTTTTCTAAAAGTTATTCTCGAAACAGCTTATTGGACAGAACAAGAAATTATTACTTGTGCAAAATTTTGTGAAGATGCAGGGGCAGATTTTATTAAAACTTCGACGGGTTTTGCTTCGAGTGGTGCTAAAATAGAACATATTAAGCTATTGCGAAATATATTGAAAGCAGAAACAGGGATTAAGGCTTCGGGAGGAATTAGAACATTGGAACAGGCACAGGCAATGATTTTGGCAGGTGCAGACCGTATTGGAACTTCGGCTGGAGTGGCTATTATGGAGGAATACCGCAAATTGCACAAGCTATAAGTTTATTTTTATCGTTGTATAGTACGTAGCTCCTGCTACGTACTATACAACTTGGATTAATTATTCAAGCAACCAGCATCTACCCATTTTTTTATGACTAATATTTTGCAATCTGCTAATTTGCTGCTACCTTTTGGCATAGCAGAAGCTGTAGATAAATGTGCTACCGAAGCATATAAATCTCCGTTTTTGCCAACAATAGCTGTTGAGCTATAATTATCTAAGTTTACTCCGCCACCTTCATTTCCTTTTGCGTGGCATGATGTACAATTTGCAGCTAAAATAGGGGCAATGGTTTTGCTGTAAGTAACAGAAGTAGTGTCGCAAGTAGCCAAGTTTTGCGGATATAATTCACTTTCTTTGTCGTAATAACAAGCATTACAAAGAACAAAAATAAAACTTAGGCAGGCACTGTAAAAAAATATCTTTTTCATTGCTGTATTAATTTAGATTATATACAATAACAGTAATTTGGTTGGTAATTTTGAAAATAATCTCTATCTATTACTTATTTTTTCAAAACTACGGCATTATAATATTGCAATATCAAATCCACTTGCTCGTCTAAAGTAATATAGGTAGTGTCTATTTCGATGGCATCTTTTGCCTTTCTTAGTGGACTTTCTTCCCGTGTACTATCTATCAAATCTCTTTTTTGTAAGTTTTCTACAATATCATTCAATGGCACAAGCTGTTTTTTTTCCAATAATTCGTCTTGTCTGCGTCTGGCTCTTTCCATTGTATCTGCCACCATAAAAACTTTTAGCTCTGCATCTGGAAACACTACAGTACCAATATCTCTACCGTCCATCACAATTCCTCGTTTTTTGCCCATTTTTTGTTGTTGTGCCACCAAAAAATGCCGTACTCGAGCAATAGTGCTTACTTCGCTTACTTTTTCGGAGATAGACATTTTACGAATTTCGTTTTCTATACTTACCCCATTCAAACAAATTTCGTTGTGTTCGGTTTTTTCGTTGTATCGAAAATCTAATTCTATTTCTGTCAATGCTTGTTGTACTTCTCTGTCGTTGGTCAAACTTACAAATTTTTGTTTGGTAAAATAATAAGTAACTGCCCGATACATAGCACCTGTATCTATATAGGTATAATGTAGGACTTTTGCTAAGGCTTTGGCGGTAGAACTTTTGCCACAAGCTGAATAGCCATCGATGGCAATAACAATTTTTTTCATAAAAGGTATGTTTGTTGCGTATTACACAAACCTACAAAATGTGTAGAGAATAAAAAATAAAGAAGTTATTTATTTTTATTGAGATAGTTAGCTATACACTTTAGAAAATAGTTTTGGGATTTAAAAACTAACAGTTTTTAGAGAATTGTTAGTTCTATACTGTTTTGTAAGAACTAAACCACCAAAACTACTTTTTGATGTGTATTATTTGGATTACGTAGAGATAGAATAATTCGGATACAAAAAAACGTAAAATTATATCTTTTGTCAAAGTATATAATTTTACGTTTTAAAACTTGTATTACTGAGTTACAAATATGATTAATAATGGCATTTACCGCATTCCAAACCTCCGATATTTTCTACTTTCATTGGTTTTTTAGAGCTTAATGCGTGCATTTTTGTAAGGTTGTCGTAATAGGCATTTCCTTTGCTATTTACGTCTGTTTTTCTATGACAATCAATACACCAGCCCATTGTTAATAAAGAAACTTGTTGTACTACTTCCATTTCTTTAATATCTCCATGACAATTTTCGCAAGCTAAACCACCAACTTTTACGTGTTGTGCGTGATTAAAGTATGCTAAATCTGGCAAATTGTGAATACGTACCCACTCTATTGGTTGGTCATTTACCACTGCATCATATATTTTTTGCATATTTGGCGAAGTAGTTTTGATAGCATTGTGGCAATTCATACAAATATTTGCTGATGGAATATTTGCTGATTTTCCTTTCTCTACGCCTGTATGGCAATATTGACAAGCTATTTCGTATTGTCCTGCGTGCAATTTGTGTGAGAATGGAATTGGTTGGGTTGGTGCATAACCTTGTTGCACACCAATAGCCAAAGTACCTTCTAAACCTGCTTTTGAAACTAAGCCCAAAAAGATAAAAGCTACAATACCAATAAATGCACGACTACGCAACATATCTGCCAAACGCCAATTTGGTTCTAAAACCTCCATATCTTCAGGACTCAAACCTTTTGCTTGTTTCAAATATTTGGTTAAAGTAGCTGCCATAATAAACAATGCACCTAAAACCAAACTTAACATAACTACTAAACCTACAATAACTGCAGTTAGTAAACCTGAATTTGTGCCACCACTTGGAGTGGAAGGATTTGGACCTGTAACATCAACAACTTGTGCTTTTTCTGGGTTTTCTGTTTCTTTTTTAACCCAAGAAAGAATAGAAACAATTTGTGCATCACTCAAAAAATCGTGATTTGGCATATATTGTTTGTATTTTGCATACATTTCTACTGCGTGAGCATCTCCACTTTCTATAGTTTTTTGTGGATATTTGATGAAGTTTACTAACCAAGAAAGTTTTTGTCTTTCATAGACTTTGCTCAGTTGAGGTCCTACAACTTGGCTATGAACTGCGTGGCATTGCTTACAGTTGCCTTCAAATAATGCCTTACCCGAACTAATTACTGCCTCATCTGTAGATAAGGCTAAGCCTGTGGGTGCAGGAGCAGGTTCTGGAGTAGCTACAGGAGTAGTCTGCCCATCTGGAGTAGTCTGTTGGGTTTGTTTGGGGTCTTTTTTATCTTGAGCTACAACTGTAGGCGAACAAAATAAGAGTCCTAATGCAAAAGCAATTACAAAACGAAAAGACTTATTGTCAAGTTTATCAATACGCATATAGAGTAAATGTTATGTATATCTTATAATATATTGTGTTACTATTTTGTTATAAACAATTAAAGTTTGCAAAACTACTAAGTTAATAGCTTTTTGCAAGTATTTTTTCATATTTTTTTACCTTACAAATAAAACGTAGTATCTCCAAACTTTCAAATATTTAGAAAAGAATTATTTAGGAATATGTTTTTTTGTAATAATTTATAATCATTCTAAATAATAAGAGTCTATTTTATTCTTTTTGTATGCTTTCTCTAATGTAGCACGTAGCTCCAGCTATGTATAGTCGTAGAAGTAAGTCTTTTTACATAAAAATTTATTTATTTGGGTCTAAAGTGTTTTATTTATGCAATAAATTATGTAAAATCATGTAGGGAACTGGAGTTTCATATTACAGCACAATTTACCTTCATTAATTAATAGGCTTTCGCAAGAAGTCTATTTACATGATTTATTTTATGTCTATTCACAGCTATTAACACAAAAGTTAAAAAAAAGTAAAAAAAATATTTTTTTTTTGCAACCTTTTTTTTGCCAATAGGCACATATCAATAGAAAGGTATTACAAAAACGAAGTAAAAACCAAATACCACAATAAAAAAAGTAAAAAAAAAACTTTTTTTTTACTTAACTTTTGCAAAGCAAAATAATAATAATACCTTTGTGCGTGAATTAATAAACTTAATTACATTTTAAATACTTAAATTATGAACAAAAATCTCGTAAAGTATCCAATTCGTTTTGGTACATTACTCTTAGCAGGTGCCGCTTTGGTAGCTTGTAAGAAAGATGAGTTTACAGAAAAAGATGCTTTGACTCTTGAGCAATCAAGACTTGCATTCCTTGAAAGTCAAAAAATTGCTGCTGAAGCACGTGCAAGTGCAGACAGAGCTGCTGTATTAAGATGGCAACGTACTTTAGATTCATTAGACAAAATCAATGCAGGTGGTCGTGTATATTACACAGTTATCCCTGTAGCTGCTAATGAAACTACTTTCTCTTCTGGTGGTGCAACTGGCGGAGGTCGTACAGAAGAAGCTATCACTAATGCAACTGTTACTATCTCTCAGTATGGTAGAGCATTTACAACTGCTACTACTGCAGGTGCAAATGGTACTCCTTTGAATCCAGGTGGTACTGCTTTGAACGGCGTTTATACTTTCTCTGAATTGAGAAGTGGTGAAGTTTCTGTAAAAATTACTGCTACTGGTTTCACAGAATTGAACTATGTAGCTAACTTAACTCCAGACGGTGGTATTCCTAATGGCGGTACTGTAAACGTAGGTAACGTAGTTCCTATGTTTGAAATTGCTGCGGGTATTGCTACTAACAAAATGGCAGTAGTAAAAGGTAAAGCTTGGTTTGAAGGTGATTTGACTAATACTACTACTGGTTCAGTAGTTGGTAGTGGTCTTAATGCTGGTATCACTGACGAAGTTTTAACTGATGCTATCTTAAACAACTCAACTGGTGCTGGTACTGTTGCAAACTTAGTTACTGCAAGTATTGACGTAACAAGAAATGACGGTTCTACTACTGGTTTACCTTATTTCCACAGACGTTTCTTAAGTGAGTCTAACGGAGAAGGTGTAAACGCATTTGGCGTAGGCGTAAACTCTGGTGCAATCCAACGTTTCTCTTACTCTAAAGCTGTTACTTATGGTACAGTAAATGCTGCTGGTGAGTATGCTATGTTGATTCCTGCTTCTGCGGCTGGTTTACCAATCCGTTTGAACTATAGCGAATTTGCATTCAACAGAACTTATTGGAATGCTGCTGGTAACTTAGTTACTAACGAGAGATTCTTGTATGGTCCTAACGTAGTTCCTACAGATATTCCTCAACCAGTTTTTGGCTTGCCAACATTCAATGTTCAAGCTTTTGAAACTGCTGCTGAAGCAAGTGCGTCTTTCACACCACAAGTTACTGGTGCACAATTGACAAACTTCGCAAGTGCAACAGTTAGTTCTTCTGGTTTCTATGCAATGAATCCTACTGTAACTGTTACTAATGCTGGTGCAGGTACTGGTGCTACTTTTGAGGTGGATGCAATCTCATTGCCTTTCACTTCATTGGCTGCTGGTGCAGATAGAACTGCATTTGAAAGTGCTTTCAGAGGTGTAAGTACAGTTAAAGTAACTGCTGGTGGTTCTGGTTATACTTCTGATGGTGATTTAGTATTTACAAGAACAGATATCGTTACTGGTGCTGGTTTTGGTGGTCAAGTATCTATAGGTGGTGCAACTACAGGCGGTTATGTGCCTTTGAGTACAACTACACCAATTCAAGTAACAGACGGTGGTTCTAACTTCTTGCCTTCTACAGTAGTAACTGGTGGTATTAGCACTGCAAATACATTTACAAACTTCTTACCAACAGTAGTTTTCTCTGAAACAGACCAACCAAGTTCTTCTGATGCTTTTGCTACAAAAGGATACTTGAACTTGAATCCAAACGTAACAGATGCTACTGCTCGTGTATTTGTAGATTATAACGCAAACTATACAGCTAACTTCTTAGGCGTAACAGGTAATGCTGGCGGTGGCGGTGGTGTAGGTGCTATCCAAGAGGTTCAATTCTTAACTGCTGGTTTGTATCCTTCTACAAAATTGCCTTTCGTAAACTTCTCTTTTGGTGAAACTATCCAATCTAATGGACGTTTAACGGCTGTAGCTCCTGCTGTTGGTGCAAGTTTATTTGTATCTAATGGTGCTGGTGGTGTTAAATTTAACAATAACAATATCACTGCTGCTGCTGCTGGTTCTTTGTTTGGAAATGCTCCTGTTGCTACTTTAACAGCTACAGACATTACTTTCACTGCTGGTTGGGGTAGCCGTTATACCTTTGTACCTTCTGTAAGAGTAGGTGCTACAGGTGCTACTGCTGCTAAAATTACTACTGCTGACCAAGCTTTGAGAAATATTGCAGTTACTACGTATGTAAACAATGACCCTACAAATGCTGCGTCATTTGGTAGAATTGTAAGATTATCTATTACTTCTAACAACGC
>JBIKRY010000183.1:0-9458 GCA_044348925.1 Bernardetiaceae bacterium | reverse complement strand
ATTTATAAAATTTTATTTTACTCCGTTTTACATGGTCGCCCACAATTGCCAACGTACTAAAAATTTCATTTTTTTATTTTATTTTTCTAATTCTATTTTTTTCGTAATCCTCAAAAATCATTTCTCCCAAACCTTTTAAGCCTGTTAAAAATGCTTTTCCATTATTTTGGGCTGTAAATAACTCTACAAATTGTCGCAAATACGGGTCTTGGGCAATCATAAAAGTTGTGATAGGAATTTTGAGTTTTCGGGCTTGTGCAGCTTTGTCTAAACAAAGATTTACAATTTTTTCGTCTAAACCATTGCTATTTTTGTAAAATTCCCCATTTGGCAACTGAATACAACTTGGTTTTCCGTCTGTAATCATAAAAATTTGCTTGTTCGTATTGCGTTTTCTCCGCAAAATATCCATTGCCAACTCTAAACCTGCAACAGTATTGGTGTGATAAGGTCCCACTTTCAAATAAGGCAAATCTTTGACCTGAATAGACCACGCTTCATTGCCAAAAACAATAATATCAATCGTGTCTTTTGGGTATTTTCTATGAATCAATTCCACCAATGCCATCGCCACTTTTTTAGCTGGCGTAATTCTGTCTTCGCCATAAAGAATCATTGAGTGGCTAATATCAATCATCAAAACCGTACTCATTTGGGCTTTGTGTTTGGTTTCTTCGACAATCAAATCATTTTCCGTGAGTTGTAAATCATTGATTCCGTGATTGATTTGGGCATTTTTCAGACTTTCAGTCATATTAAGCAATGCCATGTCATCACCATATTGATAACTGCGATTTTCGCCATCTCTTTCATCTCCCACTCCTAATTTTGAAGTGCGGTGATTGCCGATGCCACTCTTTTTTAATTTGCCAAAAATTTGGTCAAGAGCAAATTCACGCAAAGCATTTTCTAATTTGGAGGTAAGCAATTTTTTGCCTGTGCCTTGTCCTGTGTTTCCGTCTTGGTCTGGCTCAATTTCTTCTTTGATATAACCTCTTTTTTTCAAATCTTCTTCAAAATCAAGAATCGTATAATCCTCGCTAAAAATTTTATACTCCTTATCCAATATTTTGAGCCAATCAAAACTTTCGTCAATATCTCCAGCCGTATGGGTAAGCAAATCTTTGAAAATATCAAAAATACGGTCAAAAGGGTCTATTTTTTCGGGGCTATGTTTGCTAAAAATAAAGCCCTTTCCAAAATCAAGGTGTAAATCTTCCATAGTACTTATTGTTTTGAATGAGTGCAAGCCAAACTATTACACTAACAAATAAATTGTGAAGTAAGTTTTAGAAATGTAGCTATATTTTATGCTTGTGTAGTGCTGCGTAAAAAATCTAATTTTGAAACCCTGCTGTAGATAAAAAAGTACGTAGCAGGAGCTACGTACTACAATGACACTGCTGATATGATATAATCAATTTTTGTAAAAACTATTTTTGTACTTTGCGTTTGAGTCCTTTATATGGGTTGTAGGAATTTGTTTTGCGTTGGTAATATCCTGTTCCGTCATAAAACCGTTTGTTTGGTACGGCTTTGCAGACTTCTGAACAAGCCCCTTCCATCTTATTTGCACATTCTTCGCACATAGCTGCGTGCAAATTACAAGCTGCATTAGCACAATTTATCATTCTGTCGCAAGGTTTTGCACAAATATGGCAAGTAGAAATTACAACAGGATTAACTTTATTAACATCTATTGCAATACGATTATCAAAAACATAACATTTTCCCTCAAAATCTTCGCCACCTTCTTCTATGCCATATTTGATAATTCCACCATGCAACTGATAAACATCTTCAAAACCATTGTCGAGCAAAAAAGCACTTGCTTTTTCGCATTTAATTCCACCTGTGCAATAGGTAATAATTTTTTTGCCTTTATATTTTTCTAATTCGGGCATTTTTTCGGGCAAATCTCTAAAATTTTCTATATCTAAAGTAACTGCGTTTTTAAATTTACCCATTGCGTGTTCATAGGTAGAACGGACATCGAGAATGACCACGTCTTCGCTATTTTTTAGTTGTTTAAACTCCGCAGGTGCTAAATGTTTTCCTGTTTTTTGCGTAGGATTGATATGCAATAAGTCGGAATGGACAATTTCGTCTTTGGCTCTTACATGCAGTTTTGTAAATGCGTGAGTTGGATATGCCTCTATTTTAAAGTCTATATTGGCAAAACGTGCATCTGCTTTTACGTGTTGCATATACTTTTGGCAATCGGCTCGTAGCCCCGAAACAGTGCCATTTAGCCCTTCGGTAGCCACAATAATTCGACCTCGCAAGTTGAGTTCGAGGCAGAGAATATGGTGTTCTTCTCTAAATTTTTCGACATCTTTTATCGTTGTATAACAATAATAGAGCAAAATGTCATAAGGATTTTCTGTGTGATTTTCCATAAAATTAACAAGCTAAGCTTCAGACTTAGTGTTTTAAGTGATTTTGATAAAAATAAATCATTAAAATATCACAAAATTACAAAACTTAGCTAAATTTTTCAAAAAAACTTATAAAGAATTACTAAATATAATAACTTGCATAAATTATTCCGATTCTGTAATACTTGAAACAGCAACCTTCAAGCAGAAAAATCGTAAATTACGAAAACTAAAACTTTGAATAATGCAAATTAATGCCAAAATAACGGGACTGCAATACCAAGTTTTTCTTGCTAATGAATTGGAAATAATCAACAGTAAAGACTTTGACATTAACACTTGCCCGAGTTCTTGTATTTATGTGGATAAAAAAATAAGTTTTGCTATTTCCAAATGGGTTTCACCCAAAAGAACAAGGTCTTATCCTTACGAAAGGGTTTATAATACATTGGGAAGTGGCAAGAAAATAACGGTTATTCCTGTGGTAAAAGACGAAGGTTTTAACGGTGATAGAGATTTTATTCAGTGGGATACAGTTTCTATGATGTCTTTGCTTGATGTGTATGTAATTTTGGCGTATTACGACAAGGCAGAAAAAAATGAAAAGTATGAGAATAAAATTACCAATCAAACATTTGATAATCAGTATGTTTTAGGCAAAATTCAAGAAATTTCAGCTTATCATAGTTCGGCTCTGCATTGGAATTTACAAGAATTAAATGACAGTTTTTCTGATATAATTGCCAAAGTCAAAAGTAGTTATGCCGAAATAAGCAAGAAAAACAAAGTTCAAATGCACAGCGACAAGGGTATAGATGATTTTCAAGAAATAATTAGCGGTAGCCTTAAAGAATTTATGGAATTTTCACGCCAAAAAGCAAAAGACGCACAAAGCAGAGAATTTGTAACCATACAACCAAAAGAAGTCTTAGAAACCTTGACAAAAGCAAAAATTACGATTACAAACTATTTAGGCGGGCAGTATTTTTTGACAGTTGATGAGATACAAATAGACAAAAAAGACGTTTATTTGATAGAAGGCAAACATTCAAAATCAAGCCTTTTACCAAGCAAAAGCGACATAAAAGACGGTTTGTTGAAAATGATTTTATACACCAACTTGAAAAATACGGAAGTAAATGGAAAAGCAAAAAATGCGAAACCTGTTTTACTTTTGACTTCTTCTAAACTAAAATCAGAACTCAACTCAAATACTGAAAATACAGAAATAGATGAATTCTGCACAAAGAACAAGTTTAAAGACGCACAAAAAGAGTTAATTACCAATTTATTTGAAGAAGCACAAACAAACAATTTTTTGGTAATTTTGAAAAAAGCATAAAATTATGATAAAAAGCCCATTGCGATACCCTGGTGGAAAAAGTAAAGCCTTAGACCAAATTTTGCCCTTAATTCCTCATTTTGAAGAATTTAGAGAACCTTTTGTGGGTGGTGGTTCTGTATTTTTGGCATTAAAACAACTTTATCCCGATAAAAAATATTGGATAAATGATTTATATTTAGAATTGTATAAATTTTGGGAATACGCACAAAAAGATTTGCAAAGTGTTGTAAATCAAGTAAATATTTGGAAAAGTGAATTTGAAAATGGTAAAGAATTGCATAAATTTTTAGGAGAAAATATTAAAAAATTTGACGATATTAAAAAAGCAAGTGCTTTTTTTGTATTCAATAGAATTACATTTTCAGGCACAACAGAAGCAGGTGGATTTTCGGAACAGGCTTTTCAAAAAAGGTTTACAGATACAAGTATTGAAAGACTAAAACTATTAAAAAATGTAATGAATGAAACAGAAATTACAAACTTAGACTATCAAAAAGTAGTAGAAAAAGAAGGTGCAGATGTTTTTATTTTCCTTGACCCACCTTATTTTTCTGCAACAAAATCAGCACTTTACGGCAAAAATGGGAAATTGCACAAAGGTTTTGACCACGAAAGATTTGCAGAAACAATGAAAAATTGTAATCATAAATGGCTAATCACTTACGATAATTGCAGTTATATCAAGGATTTGTTTTCTTTTGCAAACATAGCAGAATGGAATTTAATGTATGGAATGCGTAACCAAACAGGAAACTCAGATGTGGCGACCTCTCGCCAATTAGGAAAAGAGATTTTTATTGCAAATTTTGAACTTGATAAAAAGGAGGCAAACCAAAAACAAGCATCGTCCAAGATTGCATTTGTGGCAAGGCAGGCAGAAGTGCTAAGTTTGAATTTTGATATTTTTTAATAATTTTGCGTTTTGTGTGGTAATTATATTGGTTAAATTTGCTTTATACAAATATTTTTTCGTTCTTATTTTTATATTACTAACTACTTTATTTCTTAACTTATTTTTATGTATTTAGATAATTCACAAACTCCACAAATACTTTATCGTTTGGAGGATAAACAAACCGTAAATGATTATTTTATTGGCAGACTAATTGGTGCTATTGCACTGCTTTTAGCTATATTTTTGTTGCCTGCACCTTTATCTATTTTTTCTACGATTGGTTTTTTTGCCATTTCTGTTCCTCTGACGAGAGAATTTTTTAATCATCAACTCAAAGATTTAGAACTAACAGACCGACATTTATCTATTGTAACAGGTTATAAAGATGAACACCATCTTATCAATTTTGAGGATATAAAAAGCGTAGAAGTGATTGAAAAATATAGAAATCGCAGGCGTGGCAGCACACCGATTCGCAAAGGAGAAACCACGACCTTACTCATTCATGACGACAAACGCCATGCAATGAACTATCACCCTGATACAAGATGTGTTATTTTGACGAATGATGGACGAAAAATACAATTAAAAGCACGTTATTTTCAACGAGGACAATTTGCCAAGTTTCTATCTATTTTGCAACAAAGCTATAATAGTTTTCAATATGGTTTGGGAACACAAAACAATGCTGCTTTAAACAAAAACTTTACAGCTTCGGCACAAATACCACAAAAACAAACCGTTGCAGCCGTAAAACCAAGTATAGAAAAAAATACAATTTCTGAAAATGAAAAGAAAATCAACCAAGTTATTGAAAACAATAAAAAGTTTTTGGAAGATGATTTACATTTGAAAAAAGAATTAGAAAGCAATATGTTAGAGGTTTACAAATCTGTTTATAGTATTCGCGATGCTTTTGATATGTCGAAAATGTCAAATCCAAAAGTAGTTTTTCAATTTAAAAACCCTGATGGTGCAAATGCCTATATTTTGGAAAATGATTTTCACAAAGATTTAGATGCTGATAGCATTGAAATAGGCAAAAATTTGATTGATGCAGCACAAAAAAATCTAAATGTAGTAGAAACAAGAGTAGCTTATTACAAAAAAATAGATAAAGAACTCGAAAAACTCAAATTTCAAGAGCATAATCGTCAAAAATTGCAAAGTGTTGCAGCAAATCTCAAAAATTTACAAGATAAAAATACCAATAAAAGCATTGACCAATCTCTAACAGGAATGGATATGAATGTAGAAGATAAAGTAATTGCAGATTTGGAAAATTTATCGGAAAAAGTAAGAACTTTGGAAGACCTCGAAAATTCTATCTGGTTAAACGAGCATATTTCTCTATTCAAAAATGCAAATTTGGGAGAAGTGAAGTAATTATGGAAGTTGCGTAGTATGTACCATAGCCTTTAGGGTACAAGGTTTTTTACTAAATTTGCAAAGTAAATTTAGTAAAAAACCTTCAAATGAAATTTATTTACTAACTTTATTATTACTTTGCAATAACCTATATCATTTGTAAATTTATTTTCTATTCAAAATGCAATCTGTATGCCTTCAACTGTACTTGCCCCTGTAGTTTTATTTGTATATAACCGTCCTCAACACACAGCACAATGCTTAGCAGCTTTAGCAAGCAATGATTTAGCCGAAAAAACTAATTTAATTATTTATGCAGACGGTATTAAAAAAGATTCAGATGCTCCAAAAGTTGCAGAAGTTCGGAAACTTATTCGCCAAAACTTTCCGTTTCAATCCATAAAAATTATCGAATCTATAGAAAATAAAGGCTTAATGCAGTCTATTATTGATGGAGTAACTGAAGTAATTGGGCAATATGGGAAAGTAATTGTATTGGAAGATGATTTGATTTGTGCCAAAGGTTTTCTTCGATATATGAATGATGCCTTAGATTTGTACGAAAATGAGCCTCATGTAATGCACATTAGCGGCTATATGTTCCCTGTTTTCAAAAAATTACCTGAAACCCTATTTTATCAATCTACAAGTTGTTGGTCGTGGGCAACGTGGAAAAATCGTTGGCAATATTTTAATCCTGATGCACAAGATTTGTACAATAAATTACAAGAAAGTGGCAAAATGTATGGCTTTGACCTCGATGGAAGTAACCAATTAAAGCCACAATTAGAGATGAATATACAAAACAAACGACACACTTGGGCTGTTAAATGGGAGGCAAGTGTATATTTGCGAGGTGGTTTATGTTTGCACCCAGGCAAAAGTTTGATAAGAAATATTGGACACGAAGGGAGTGGAAGTAGTTTTGATTATTCGGGTATATTGGCAACACAGGCACTTACCGATTACATAAAAGTAGAAAAAATACCTCTGAAACAAAACCTAACTTTACGCAATCGTATGAAATTGTATTATGCTTTGGACGGAAATATTAGCAAAAAACGTATTTTTTATTATTATCTCAAAAAATATACTTTTCATTTATTGCCAAATACTTGGAAAAATAGCATAAAACAATTTCAAAAAAACAAATAAGTTATATTTTTAAACCTATTAGGGAAATATCATCACGTTGTGTTTCTTCGCCTTGATGTTTTTCTAAAGCCTCCAACAATTTTGTTTTCTGCTCCTCCATTGGCAAATCTTTATTTGCCAAAAGCATTTCTTGCAAAGGTTTTACGCCAAATCTTGCTCTTGTTACATTGTTTTGGTCTGCAAATCCATCAGAAGCAAAATAAAACTGTGTTCCCAAAGCTACTATCGTTGTTTTGTCTGTAAAATTTACAGTAGCATGTCGTCCACCCAAATATACTTTATCTCCTACCAAAATTTGTAATTGGTCATTTTCGGTATAATACATAGACGTTTTTGCACCAGCAAAAGTAATTTGTATTTGTTGCTGTGCTTGTTTTTCGAAACTACAAATGGCTATATCCATTCCATCAGAATTGCGAGCATCTTCCTGTTTCAAAATTTTTCGCAACCGTTGGTGCAACAAAGACAATATTTGTGCGGGCAATTCCTGTTTTTTCTCATTAATAATTTCATCTAATAACGTACTGCCCAACATACTCATAAAAGCCCCTGGTACGCCATGACCTGTGCAATCTGCCAACACAAAAATAGCTTTTTGTTCCTGAATTTGCGTAAACCAATAAAAATCTCCAGAAACTGTGTCTTTTGGTCGGTAAATAACAAATAAATCTGTAAAAAAACGCAATAATTCTTTGTTATCTGCCAAAATAATACTTTGAATATCAGAGGCATAGCCAATACTTTTGCCCAACATATCTGAAGTTATTTTCAACTTGGTATATGTATTCTCGACTTCCTTTTTTTGCACTTCCAGACTTTCATTCAAAACTACCAATTCTTCTTGTTGTTGAAACAACTCCTC
This sequence comes from Bernardetiaceae bacterium, assembly GCA_044348925.1. Lineage (GTDB taxonomy): Bacteria > Bacteroidota > Bacteroidia > Cytophagales > Thermoflexibacteraceae > JAAFKA01. The sequence continues at coordinate 1,455 of JBIKRY010000183.1, read as the reverse complement.
ATTTGCTTGACTAAGTTCTTTATTTTTGCTTGCTATTTGGTATTGTTGTTCTGTAATTTCTTGGTTTTGTTTTGCTAATAATTTGTTTATTTTTTGTTTTTGTTGATAGCCAATGAACACAAGTATTAAGACAATAAAAAAAGTAATAGAAATTCCAAAAGAGGTATTTCTTATTCGTTTTTGTTGTTCTAATTCTGCTTGTTGTGCTAATTGTTGTTTTTCGTTTTCTAAGGTTATTTTTTCTTGTGTTATTTTTAGGTGTTCTGTTTCCAAACGTGCTTTATTTGCCTCTGCATACAAACTATCTGCTTTGCGTTTATCTTTTTCACTGCGTGCAAGTGCAAATAATTGTTCTGTTTCTGCTTGTTTTTTAATAATTTCTAACTCTCTTTCTTTTTTTTCTGCATCTAATTTGGTGAGTGCATTATCTTTAGCAAGTAAAATCAATTCCCTTTCTTTTTTTTCCAAACCTATTTTACTTTCCAAATTTGAAATAGATTTTGATTTTTCCAAATTAAATAAGGTATCATTGGTACTTTTATACAATTCGTGATATTGCAAAGCCTTTTCTAACTGCTTATCTGCTTTATAGGTGTGGTAAAGCACCATAGCTGCTTCATTTTCTTCGGCAAGTGCCTTTGTTTCTTGGGCTAATTTTAATGATTTTTCGCCATATTCAATAGCTTGTGCGTATTGGTCTAACTCCAAATATAATTTTGCCAAACCAATATAAGAATAAATAATTCCTCGTTTGTAGTTCAATTTTGTATTCAATTCCAATGCTTTTGTATTGTATTGAATCGCAGAATCATACTTTTTTTGTTTTTGATAAATATTTGCAATATTGTTTAGTAAAATAGGAATGTTTGCCTTGTCGCCAATATTTTCTTTGATTTGTAAGGACTCTTGGAAATATTTTAGTGCTTTTACTTCCTGTCCTTGTTCGAGATAGATGATAGCAACATTGTTCAAAGCCCTTGAAATTCCTTTTTTATCTTCCAACTCTTTAGACATTTGCAATGCTTTTTCATAATAATTTAATGCCGACACATAATCAAGTTGTGCTTTATAAACACTTCCAATATTGCCATAACTAATTGCAATGCCTAATTTATCTTTTGCTTGTTCTCTGATTTCTAAAGATTTGAAATGGTACTGTAAAGCTGTGGGATAATTTCCTTGTAGATAATAAATTAATGCAATATTATTATTAGCAGATGATATTCCTTTGCTTAGGTGAATAGATTCGAATAATGGAATACTTTTGTTAAAATATAGCAAAGCATTAGCATAATCACTCTTGTTGTAATAAAAATAGCCTTCTGTGTGGAGTAACCACGCTTGCCCTTTGACAAATTTAATTTTTTCTGCTAAAGACAAATAGGTATGAATTAAGGCTAAAGTTGTATCCCGTTGGCTACTTGCATATAAATTAATAATCTCTTGCATAGCTAT
>JBIKRY010000455.1:0-2506 GCA_044348925.1 Bernardetiaceae bacterium | reverse complement strand
ACGCCGTCCAAAGAGGCAGCACATTGGGTAGAGTTTTTGCACCAAGATACCCCCTTTTTTCATGGCTATGAAACATTGGCACGAAAAACTAAACAAGCTGTTTTGTTTTTAGATATACAAAAAGTAAAAAGAGGGCATTACCGTTTAGAAATTTTGCCAATTTATGATAATTTGGACGAAGTCCCTCCATTTGCAGTTGTAGAAAAATATGCACAATTAACCGAACAACAAATAAAAAGACAACCTGCTTATTGGCTCTGGTCACATAAAAGATGGAAACATCAACGATAAAAAAACTTGTGGTAATCAATAGAGGTAAAGCCTACAGTACAAATATTCATAAAATTTATTCATTATTTTCTATTATAATTATACAACTGTGATTTTAAGTATAGAAACTTCTACTAATGTTTGTTCTGTAGCCTTGCATAACAACGGAAATCTTGTGGCAAGCCAAGAAATATTTGGCGAACAAACTCACGCAGGTATGCTTACTGTAATGATAGATAACTTATTGCAACAAACGCAAACCCAAAAAAATCAACTGCTTGGCGTGGCAGTTTCGCATGGGGCAGGCTCTTATACAGGACTTAGAATAGGTAGTTCTACGGCAAAAGGCTTGTGTTTTGGCTTAGATATTCCACTTTTTGCGGTGGCTACTCTCGAAGCTATGGCTTTGCAAGTGGCAGAAATAGCCGAAAATATGTTGGATACAAGCAATATTTTACTTTGTCCGATGATAGATGCAAGGCGAATGGAAGTTTATACAGCTCTATATACAATAGATTTGCAGGAGATAAGCAAAATAGAAGCATTGGTAATTACGCCACAAAGTTTTGAAAATTGGATAGAAAAATATAAAATTGTTTATTTTGGTAATGGTGCTGCAAAATGTAAAAACACTTTGCAACACCCAAATTTTGTATATATAGACAATATTGCTACTTCGGCACGTACCATTGGCAAATTAGCACATCTAAAACCACAAAAAGTAGATACAATTTACTATGAATCTCTCTATTTGAAAGAATATGAGGCAAAAATATCAACCAAAAAGCTATAACTACTATAAGTTACGTAGCAACTTACAGTAAAATATACAATAGCTTTAAAACTTTTTTATCTTTAAGATATATACTTATAAAAAAAGATTATCTTTGCAAAAATTTAAACACAACTCTTTATGTTTACCAACATATTTGTATTTATTGGTGGTCTTGGCGGTTGGGAAGTATTCCTAATTGTTTTAGCAATGCTATTAATGTTTGGTGCTAAAAAAATACCTGAATTAGCACGTGGTTTGGGACGAGGTATTAGAGAATTTAAAGATGCTACCAAAGAACTCAACAAAGAAATAGAAGGTGGTATGAGTACCGAAGAACCTAAAAAACAAGCCTAAAATTGCATAAATCTACAAAAATTACATCTTTCACAAAAGATGTAATTTTTTATAAATTCCTAAGTCTATGAAAATCACCTTTTTAGGAACAGGAACTTCTACAGGTGTCCCTTATATTGGTTGTGATTGCGAAGTGTGTAGCTCGACAGATTTGCGGGACAAACGTCTGCGGACTTCTGTGCATATCGAGGTCAATGGCAAAAGTATTGTCATAGATTCCAGCCCCGATTTTCGCCAACAAATGTTGCGTGCAAATATTCGCAAATTAGATGCTATTTTATTTACCCACGAACACAAAGACCACACAGCAGGACTCGATGATATAAGAGCCTACAATAGTTTATTGCAAAAAGATATTCCTATTTATGCTCGTTGGCAAGTTTTAGAACAACTTAAACGAGAATTTGCCTATATTTTTGCAGACCAAAAATACCCTGGCGTACCAAGCGTAGAAGCCCATATCATTGAAAATCAACCATTTACGGTACAAGATATTCCAATTATTCCTATTGAAGTTTTGCATTACAAACTACCAATTTATGGTTTTAGAATCTATGATTTTACCTATATTACCGATGCAAGTTTTATTACAGACATCGAATTAGAGAAAATTAAAGGCTCAAAAGTGGTGGTTTTAAATGCTTTACGGAAAGAACAACATATTTCTCATTTTAGCTTGCCCGAAGCCTTAGAAGTATTGGCAAAAATAAATGCACCACAGGCATATTTGGTACATTTGAGTCATCACATGGGAAAATATGAAAATATTTCTATGGAACTGCCCCAAAATGTTCAGTTTGCCTACGATAATTTGGTTTTGGAATTATAGAAAAAGGTATAAATTGTTAGGTTTTCGGCATCAAAATTTAAAAGTAAGGTTTATGTACTAAAATTCATCTTACTGCTAAAATATTGAACACAGAATACGCAGATTTACACAGTTTTTCTACTTATATTACCTTGATTAACTTATATTTTTCTATATTTCTATGTGCATAAATGGTTAAAATAGTTTTGAGGTGGAAAATATATTCCAAATATGTAATTTTCAGTTTGCAAATTTCTCTTCTATTTTCTGTTTAAAAAACAACAAAATAGCATATAATT
>JBIKRY010000454.1:0-2508 GCA_044348925.1 Bernardetiaceae bacterium | reverse complement strand
AAGAAATAACAATAGGACAAAATTTGTTAAAAGCCTTAGCAGAAGTAGATTTTTCGGCAAGCTATGTTTTTGTTACCATTACCGCACAGAAAATAAGATTAACAACCATATAATTTCCTTTCCAAAAGCCATTTCCCCTTTTGGAAAAGGTTTTTTATTTTATCACATATACTTTTCCTTTTTCGGTTGTTGGAATAACTTCTAAAATCTTATCTATCAAAGGTTCAATATAGCTCCATTTGAGCAAGACAACATCTAAAACAAGCACCGCAAGGGCAATATTTGGAATATTTTGTTGATGTTGCAAATTTTTATCAGTCGTAACAAAAACCTCAAATTTATGTTCGACAGCAGTCCGCAATAAATACCCATTTTTGAAACTATCCCAAGACATATCTTTTACTGTATAGGTTTCGTGTGCCAAAAGTTTAAATTTTAGCTTAATTGGTAAATTCTCGTCTAATAGGATTTTCATAAAATAATGTTTCAGTAGTTTTCAAAAACCATTCTCCCAACATAGTAAGCAACATAAAAACCTGCTCACGATGCACATAAGGATAATCTTCTAAATAAGTTTCTATACTTTCGCCTGTCGAAATATAATCAAAAAAACTTTTTATAGGTACTCTCGTACCTGTAAAAACGGGTTTTCCACTTTGAATTTCGGGGTCTATCGTAATCACAGCATTGATTTGCATAGCTTTATTTTTTATTAAATTTACAAAAAAAGTTTTTATAAAGCAATATTTTGTAAAATTTAAAACTTAGAATTTAAAACTTCCCCTATTTCCCCATTGCCTCCAACAACACAATAGCTTTTTTACTATTTCGTTTTCTCCCTCAAAAAACCGTTGATTTCTTTTAGGTTTTCGATTTTGGTTTGTAAAGAAGTGATTTTTTGTTGCTTATTTGAATTTATTATGAAGTGATTATAATAATTTTACATCTGCAAAAACATCTGAACAGTCCTCAATCTGTTTATGTATAGTATTAATATTATCAATACTTGTTTGAATAGAGTTATCCAAATGCTTTTCAATATATGCTTGCTCTTTTTTTGCCTCTACACCAAAAAAATCAGCTTTATCTATCAAATATGTTAGTAAGCACATACTAAGACCTGTTACAATACCTGCAATAATTGATGCTATGATAGAACCCAAACCTAAAAGTGGTGGTAAAACTTTTGATATACTTTCTTCTAAAATAATACCACCTACAAGAGCTAAACTACTTACAATTATTTTACTTGCCTCGTGTGCAGCTTCGCTAAGGCTTACATTGTCGGGTGGAAATAATATCATTTTAAAAGCCTTTAAAAGTGATAATAATCCCTCTCTAATAAGTTTAACTATATTTTTTCCTGTTGTAATAAACATATTAATTATACTTGTTGCAATAGATGATAAAAATCCAGACAAGAAACCATCAGCAAAATTAGAAACTATGTTTTGCCATTTGCTTACAATATTATCTACAACTCTTGCAAAACGAATTCGGAGTTCATTAAAAAACTGTCCTTCATTCCCCTCTGTATAAAAACCATTATTAATCATACTTGCTACTTCATCAAAAACAGACTTACTAAATTCATACAAGACTAAACCAATAGCTTGTTGAAAACCCATTTTTACGCTTGCACCTGATGCCCCTATAAGAACAGGTTTTGTAATTTTTTTATTCACTTCATTACTGAATTGCTTACGTGCTTTTTTATCTGCTGCTAAGGCTTTTTTCTCATCTATTTCAAATCTTTCTACATTATTTTTCCCTTCTTTACTATGAGATAAAAACTTAGGCATACTTTTATCACCTTTCGACTGATTTATTGAACTATGTGTAAATTTGAGATTAGTATTATTATTTACTAATTTTACTAACTCTATTTTATCAATATAATATCGTTGCACAATATTATCGTGAATTTCTTTTAATGGTACAATATGGTCAAGATGACTTTGTCCATCTTTTGGTAAAGTTTTGCCTGTAAGATAATCTATAATTGGTTCATTTTTCTGAAATTCTTTTTTACGTTGTTCACTAAAACCTTGCTCATATTCTTTACGATTATAAGGCTCTTGCGATAACTGCTCGTATTTTTCTTTTGATTTATCATTAACAAATACACCTTCTTTAAGATTATGTGGCGTTGTTACATCACCACCATTTCTGTCTTGGAATAAAATTTTAGCAAGCCCAAAAGGTTTAATAATAGCCTCGAATATACTATTTTTACTTTCTGTTACTAAAATATCTATTTTTTCTTTTTTGTAGGCTTCTTTTAGTTCTGCCAAGTATGCTTTTACCTCTGTATCAGTTACTTGTTTTGTTGCAAAATCATTAGAATTAGGTAAATCAATATTATAATAGTCATCAATTTGCTTTTGAATATCATCTAATACACTTTTTTCTTGTGAACCAAATGAAACTATATTTGCATAATGAGCAATATAAGAATTACCTTTATTTTCGTTACGCTGTTTTTTGTCAGCTATAAGTTTTTTGTAC
>JBIKRY010000182.1:0-9520 GCA_044348925.1 Bernardetiaceae bacterium | reverse complement strand
AAAGTCCTTGCCCTACCAAAACACTTTTTTGTATATATTTTTTCTTATTGTAGGCGTATGCGGCACTTAATTCGAGAGTTGGTTTTTCGTTTTCTTCATTCAAAATAAACAATCCGCCTTGATTTGCTCCCAAATATTTGACCAAATTTGCAATAATATTGTAAGAAATTTCATCTATATTTTGCTGGGTATTTCGCAATATTTCGGCAAATTTTGCCATTCCTTCATTTGCCCAATTTCGTTTTTTGTCTTCTTCTGCTACTTTTTGCAAATTATCCCGCATATCCAAAAGTGCATAACCCAACCTGTCTTGTATGCCTCGCACTTGGAAATTGGAATGGAAATCTCCATTGCCTACGTTGGTAGCAAATCCCGAAATAGTTTCCATACTATCTACTAATTGGTTCATCGTGGTAATCACTTCGCCAATTTCGTCTTGGGAGGTATAATCTAAAGTACGAGTAAATTCGCCTGCTGCTAATTGCGTGGCTGTATGCGAAATTCGTTTTAATGGGGTAATGGCACTGCTAATAATATAATAATATCCTGCGACCAAAGAAAGTAGCAAAATAATGGTAATCATTGTAATTATAATAGAATAACTGTGTTTTTGCTCACGTGCATACTCGTAATAAGATTTTCGGAGGTCTTCGTTAAACATAAACATTTTTTCTGTATTCTTGATAATATAGTCCAAATGTGGCACCACAAGGGGATTTAAAAACTCTATTTTTTGGGTTTTCATATTATTTGGGTCTACGTCTGGTAGAGCCAAATAGGCAAAGGTGCTATCTAAACGAATAGGATTTGTATCTACAATACTTACTACGTGGCTACGAAATTCTTTCCATTGGCGGTTTACATCTGTTAATTTAGAATACATTTCCAAATTATCTTCAGGGGTAGGTGCTAATTCTATTACGGTTTCCAAATCTTCATAAATACCTCCTTCGCGTAATAGTTTGATATTTTCGTCGAGAATTTTCATTTCTCGTGTAACATGGTTGAGGTTATTTTTTTTGCCATCTGCAATATTTCGGACAAAAAATACTACTTGTTGTAATTGTAAACTATTTTGTTTGCTAAGTTGCACGTAGGTATTACTATGCGTATAGGCAGTTTCGGATAACCAATACAAGGTAAAATTTACTATTGCCAAGACAACAAATAGCACAAAAAATAGTATAATTTTAGTTTTTAACGTCCAGTTGCGAAACATAGTAGTAAATTTTATGAATAATAGCTAAATTTGCTAAGAATATTTTGTGAAATATAGGTAATATTTTTATAGTTTGTGATATTATTTCTAAAAAATGCTACCACGATTACAATTTTACAAATTTAAAAAAAATTATATAACTTACATGAAAGTATGCAGTTTTTGCAAGTAAGTTTAAAAGTCTAATTTTTCAAAGTGAAAGTAGAAATCTTTTCTAACTTTTCTAAATTTTTTGTAATTTTTTGGCTAATCTGTAGGATTGATATGTACAGATTCAACTTTGTAATGTAATTTTATTTGTCCTGTATCTCAAATTTAGCACTTTTCAAGAGTTCTATGCTGTTGTAGTCGTTTTCGTCTGCAAAGCCGAATTCCCACAAAGAATAAACATCTTTTCGTTTCTCAAAGAAAAGTATGTTTACTTTCTTTTTCGTGTGAATTTGCCACTGACGAAACGGATAATACAACTGCCTGATTATTGTGTTTTTGGTTGCCGAATTTTTTGCTTCTATCAAAACAATTTGATTTCTACCTTCATAACCCGCATCTACTTCTGTTTGCACACTTTCTGTCGTGATAAGTTGTTTATGCTGTCCTGCGTAAAACTCAAATTTTGGCGTGTATTTTCTGCCCCGAATAGTCAAAACCAAACTTTCATCTTCCAAAAAACTACGCACCAAACTTGAGGCATACGCAAAATCTAAATGTTGCATTTCAGAGTTTCCGATTTGTGAATTTTCTAACTCAAAATCAAGTTTGGACTTGTAAATGCTTGTATCTGTGGTGATTTCGGGAATATCAATGTAACCTTCGCCTTGTAAAATGCTATAAATACCATTTTTGATAGGTAAAATAAACAAGTTATTATCCACAAAAACCTGCGGTCTGCTTTCTCTTGTATCTTGTTTGCATAAAACTCGTACTTCTCTTTCGGTGGTTGTTGTAAAGTGTGCAGTTGCTTTTTTGATTTGCTCGGCAGTCAAAGTAAACGGGTTTTGCGAAAAATCATGTTCGTGAATGTTGTATGTATCAAAAATTGATAGCCAAGGTTTGTGGTTCATATTGATAGTTTGTAATTAAAAGTTCATTGATTTTTCCACGCTTTTCGCCATTGCAATTAATTGCCCTACTTGCAGAAACTTTGAAAATATTATAACCTACAAAAGCCTTTTCAAAAAAATCATCTTCGGGATTTTCGTTAGTCGGGTCTGAATTAGAAAGCATTAGTTTTGCTCCTATTTCTTTGTCTAATTTTTGGAAAAATTGGGCTAATTGTATTTGCTCTTTGTCCTTAAATTCTGACCCTGTATAAGTTGTAAAACTTGCAGTTTGGCTAATAGGTCTGTAAGGTGGGTCAAAATAAACAAAAGTATGCTCATTTACTTTGTCCAAGCAATTCGTATAATTAGCGTATTGAATTTCAGCATTTTGCAAAACTTTTGAAACAGATAAAATATTCGTTTCATCACAAATCATAGCAGTTTTGTATTTGCCATAAGGCACATTAAACTCACCTTTTGAGTTAAGGCGAAAAAGTCCATTAAAGCAAGTTTTATTCAAAAATATAAATTGTGCTGCTCGTGAAATCCAATTATCAGACAATTTTTTATAATTTATCTCGAAGCGTTGCAAGTTGAATTGTTTACGAACAGCCAAAAATAAATCATTACGTTCTTCCTGTTCGGTTTGGTCATAATTTTTTTGGTATTGTTCCAAAAAATCAAGCAAATCATTTGGTCTTTGTTGTATAACTTGATAAGTCAAAACCAAATCCTTATTTAAGTCTGATAAATAAGCATTTTCAATTTTATAGCCTTGTGCAAGTGCAAAGAACAAAGCACCACCACCCAAAAAAGGCTCAACATAATTTTTGATGATGCCTTTTCTAAGTTCCTTTGGGTAATAATTTTCAAACTGTTCTAATAATTGGTTTTTGCCACCCACCCATTTTATAAATGGTCTTGCTTTTTTTATCATACACTTTTTATGCAAAGTTAGTATTATTTTTCTCAATATTCTTGTGTAATTGGGTGCAACATGATTTCGTCTATCAATACTTGACTTGGTGCATTACTTGCATAATAAATAGCTTCGGCAATATCTTGTGCTTGCAACCAATTTTTTGTTTTTTCACTCCCTTGTTGGTTGCCATTAAAATAACTATCTGTTAAACCTGGGTAAATAGTTGTAACCTTGATACCAAAATGTCGCACTTCTTTTCGTAAAGCAGCAGCAAAAGCATCTTGAGCAAATTTACTTGCACAATATACTGTACCATTTGCAAAAGTTCGTTTGGCAACATCAGAGGCAATGACAATAATATGCCCTGTTTTTTGTAGTTTCATACTCGGTAAAATAGTTTTGCAACACAAAAAAGTACCTTTTACATTGCTATCCATTACTTGTTCCCATTCGGCTACGCTAATATTTTCTACTGCCTTAAAAAGACCAATTCCTGCATTATTGACCAGAATATCTATTTTTCCGACTATTTTTATGGCTGTGTCTATTGCTTTTTGCACAGATTCTTCTTGTTGCACATCACATATTACATAACTTGCCTTGCCTCCAAAATCTATAATTTCTTGTTGCACCGCCAGCAAATCTGTTTCTTTTCGTGTTGCCAAAATTACATAAAACCCATTTTTTGCAAAGTGCAAAGCAGTTGCCTTACCAATGCCACGTGAGGCACCTGTAATAAAAATTGTTTTCATCATTTGCATAATTTAGTAGATATTGTAACTTGCGTAGTAGTAGTACGCAACTCCAGCTACGTACTTTTTTGCAGTAAAACTTAGTTTTTAGAACAAAAAATACATATTTTTATCGAAAATAGGGTTAAAAAATTAGACTTTTTACTACACAGCTGGAGCTACGTACTACTAATATGATACAAATTAGATAAATTAATTATTTTTTTGTTTGATTTGCTCAATCAAATTTTCCACATCATCAAAAAGTCTTTGTGCTTTTTCTTTTGTGTCATTGGTAAGTTTTTGGCTTTCTTCTTTTGCTTCGTTTGGAGTTTCGTCTTTGCCGTCTTTGAGTTCTTGTAGCAAAGTTTCCAACTGTTTTTTATACTTAGAAAGCAAATAACTAAGTCTTTCGCGTGTATTTACACCTTTGTCGGGTGCATATAACATACCTACAATCGTACCTGCTGCAACACCTGTGAGCAAACCGAGTAGAAAATTTCCTTGTTTACTGTTCATGGGAATTAAGATTTTTTCAAAGTTAAAAAAAAATCCAATATTGTTTTACAAAATTTTGATAACTAAATAAAAATATCTAAAATTATGGCAAAAGTAAGTACGTTTTGTTTGAAAAATACAGAAAAAAATTAGCTTTTGCCCTTATGATGGAAGGTAATAGCAAAACAAAATCTATTTTTTGTATTAATATTTCTTGTAATCACTTGCTAATCAATTACTTACTTTTATTTTCGTCTTTCTTACAGCAAATTTCACACAGCACTTAATTACTTATTTATATATTATGCTCAAAGCCATTACAATCTTATTATTTTTCTTTGTAAGTATCTTTGTTTTGCGTGTGTATTTTTCGTACAAAGATTACAAATCAGATGCAACAAGGGACTCAGAATTTTTGAAGATGCAAAAAGAACATAAGTCTGTCAATATTGTTCGTCCTATAGATATTTACCAACAACACCAACAAGGAAAAACCACCAATACACAAGTCCCTATCAAAAAACGAGGGACTTGGGACACTTTATTGGCAACAAAATATGAACAAAGAAACGGATTATATTATCCTATTTTTGACAAAGAACAAAAACAATTAGATGAAAAAGATATTACCATAGAGGGCTATTTAATTCCTACCACTACCGCAAAAGGTGCTAATTACTTTTTGTTGTCTTTTTTTCCTTACCAAACTTGTTATTTTTGTGGACTTGCGGGCATACAAAGTTTGTTAGAAGTAGAAACTACACAAGAAGTTGTTTATACTGATAAACTTTTGAAAATCAAGGGCATATTTGTGTTGAATAGGAATAATGATGGCAATTTTTTCTATAAAATAATGAATGCAGAAGTAGTAAATAAATAGATATTGAAAATAAAAATAGCTTTTATGTAAGATTGTTGAAACATATTTGCTTAATTTGGGTTAATAGTTAAACAAAATATTAGGTAAGACACATAGTATAGCATTTTTTTAACATAATGAATACTTTAACTACTGTAAGTAGCTTTTTGCTACTTATTTTTTGCCAATTTGCAATCTTGGCACAAGACACTACTGCTATTTATCATAGTTCGGTGCAAGAATTACTCAAAAATAAACCCAAAGAAACCCTTATTGCCGAAATTAGCACAGCTTCGCAACAAAAAGAGTCTGTTTTGGACGTGCCTGTCCCTATTACTATCATTACTACAGAGATGATAAAATCCTGTGCTTGCACCAACTTAAAAGATTTATTAACATTGTATGTGCCAAATATGACCGCAGTCGAAGACCAAAACGAAATGAATGTAGCTATGCGTGGCGTATATGCCTCTTCGCAACAAAAAATCCTCTTTTTGTTGAATGGACATCGCCTAAATTCCCGTTCTTATTCCTCTGCCAATCCCGATTTTAGCCATTCCTTAGACAAAATAGAAAGAATAGAAATTTTACGCGGGGCTGCTTCCTCCTTGTATGGCAACGTAGCTTTAACAGCCGTTATCAATATTATTACCAAAAATACCGATAAAATTTCTCTTGCAAAAGCTACCACAAGTTTTGGAAACAATGGACAACAACGCTACAGTGCCTTATTTATGAACAAAATAGGCTATGGAAAATTATTGGTTTGGGGCAATTTTTACCAAGCCGAAGGCGAAAAAAGAAACATTACTAAGCAAAATGATTATGCAAGAATCCCGCAAGACGGTACTATTATTTTGGGTGGTGCAAAAGACAAACCTTCCTATGATTTTGGCATCAATTATAGCTATAAAAATCTATCTATTTTAGCAAATTTACGAAATGCAAAATATGTTGAGCCATTTTCGGGTGGTGCAGCATCTGGCGAAGTCTATGCCTATGACAAATATCGAACTTTTTTGGGCGTAGCACCTGGACTAAATGAAAATCAAGGACGTTTGCGAGTTGGCTATGACATACATTTAAACGAAAAAGTTTTATTACATACCAATGCCTACGCAGATTATACAGATTTAGACGTATATATTGTTACAGCACCTGCTACAGGAAGATCTAACTTTGTGGCATGGAAAGAATATGACTTAGGAAATATTACTCAAATTAGCAAGCATTATGATACTTTTTTAGGAAAAGGAAATTGGTTGGCAGGTACACAAGTAGATTATGTAAATATTTATGATAGTTTTTGGTTGTTGGGCAATAATTTTGAATTTACAAGTGTCAATGACAACAATAAACAGAAATTATTGGAAACAGGCTCCGAAACTATTTTTTCGGGTTTTGGACAAGTAAAACAAGAAATTGGCAAAAACTGGGTAGCAAATATTGGGCTAAGATACGATTATAAACGCAGACATAGAGGCGAAGTAAGTGCATTTAGCCCAAGATTTGCCCTTATTTTTAAGCCAAATACTACGTTTTCTCTCAAATTTTCGTATGCAACGTCTTTTATTGATGCACCTTATTGGTATAGATACAATAGACTACCTTCTTATTTAGGCTCTTCGAATTTACTGCCCGAAGAATATAAATCTTTTCAGATAAATCCAACTTTATACCTTATGCAACAAAAATTGGTCGTAAATTTCAATCTATTTTACAACCAATTATCTAATAATATTTTTAGAAATTTGGGAGCAAAAGATAACGAACCTCGTTATAACAATGCTGGAACTTTTAACTCGGCAGGGGCAGAAACAGAAATAGCATGGACAGGCAAAACTCTACGAACAAATTTTACAATAGCTTACCAAAAAGCCCTAAAAATTGAAAATTATACAGCACAAGAAGACAAAGTATATAATGTACCAAATGTATCTGCTAATCTTATGGTAGATGTAAACCCTTTTGGAAAAATAACCAATAAATTTTGGATAGGAGGGACTTTGCGATATATTGGAGAACAACTTTCGCCAATTGCACCATATTTTAAAAATGGACAAGCCTTTCAAGACCCAAATTTTATGGTACAAGCTGCAACTATAGTCGGAATGAGTGCCAGAATAGAAAAAATATATGGATTTAGTTTGCAAGTACAAATAAGTAATTTATTGGAAACCAATTATTTACAAGGTGGTTCTACCCGTTTTGCTTATCCACAACAAGGACGTTGGTACAATTTGACTCTTTCTTATGAGTTTTTGAAATAATGCCTACATCAACCCAACTAAATAGCCAGCGAATAGGTAATGAAAGCAATAGATTAGTAGGTTTACCAAAAAAATGGCAAAAAAATGGATAATTTATAAGTATTTGATAATCAATTAGTTATAAATTATTTTACTAAAAATACATAGATTTTATAAAAATAATTGCATTAATATTACCAAACTAAAAAAATACTACTATTTTCGCAAATTAAAATCCTATTCTAAACAAAATATGTACCTTTGTTTTTGATAGTAACTTATATTTAGAATTTACAACCTTATGCTTTCTATTATACTTTTGTCTGTTTCGGGCATTGCAACTCTTTTTATGGGTTTTAATAAATCTCGTAATTTATTAATACCTGCTGTCTTGCTATTTTTATTGTTGGCTTTGGCTGCAAATATTTTAGACTGGAACAATCCGTTTGCTCTATCGAGTGTTTATAACAATAATATGATGACAGTAGATAAAATTTCTGTTGTTTTTTCATCGATATTATTGCTTTCGGCTTTCTTAGTGCTTCCATTTTCACAAAATTACATAGACAAACCACAAGCTCAACCTGCCGAATATTACGCAATTTTACTATTTTCTTTAGTAGGTGCTTTGATGATGACAAGTTATGATAATTTGATTATGTTATTTGTTGGTGTGGAAATCTTGTCTATCTCTATGTATGTACTCACAGGTAGTGACAAACGCAATTTACGTTCTACAGAAGCAGCCCTCAAATATTTTTTGATGGGTGCTTTTGCAACAGGCATTTTGCTTTTTGGCGTGGCTATGTTGTATGGTGCCACTGCAAGTTTTAGCTTGCAAGGCATTGGAGAATATGTGAGCAATACGATAGGTAATCCTTCGCCTTTATTGTATATTGGTTTGGCTTTGGTTTTGGTGGGAATATTATTTAAAGTATCGGCTGCCCCTTTTCATTTTTGGACTCCAGATGTCTATGAAGGTGCACCAACTTTATTTACAGCTTTTATGTCCACGATTGTAAAAACCGCAGGTTTTGCAGCTTTATATCGTCTATTATCTGTTTCTTTTACAGGAATTTATGATTTTTGGGTACTAAGCATTGCTTTAGTGGCTTTATTAACTTTAGTGATTGGCAATATTTCGGCAGCTTATCAAGTAAGTTTTAAACGAATGATGGCATTTTCGAGCATTTCGCATGCAGGTTATTTGCTTATTGCAGTAATTGCTTTTCAAGAAACTTCACAAACTGCTATTTTATTTTATTCTTTGGCATATTCTGTGGCAACTATTGCTGCATTTGGTATTCTAATCTTAGTAGCCGACAAAACAGGTAGCGAAGAATATGTTGCTTTCAATGGATTAGCAAAAAATAACCCTTTACTTGCTTTGGTAATGACAGTTTCTATGTGTTCTTTGGCAGGTATTCCTTTGACAGGTGGATTTTTTGGAAAATTTCTGATTTTTTCTACAGCTTTTGCAAGAGGTGGCGTAAATTGGTTGTTAGTAGCAGCTATTTTAATGTCGACTGTTGGTATTTACTACTATTTCAGAGTTATTTTGGCTATGTATATACGCGAAGGCAAAACCGAAACAATTACTTTAACAACTTTGCAACAAGCAACTTTAATCCTTTGCTTAATTTTTATTCTTGTGTTAGGAATTATGCCAAATTTAGTAGTAGGTTTGATGAACTAAATAAAACAAGTAGAATGATTAGTAAAAATAGTTACTGTAAAAGTTTCGTTGTAGAACTTTATTTATCTGTTG
Source organism: Bernardetiaceae bacterium (assembly GCA_044348925.1). Taxonomy (GTDB): domain Bacteria; phylum Bacteroidota; class Bacteroidia; order Cytophagales; family Thermoflexibacteraceae; genus JAAFKA01. Next base: position 234 of record JBIKRY010000182.1, on the reverse strand, counting down.
GAAAATTATAATCTGATTTTTAAAGTAGAAAACAAACTTTGCAAATCTTTAAGACTTGCAAAGTTTATTTCTTTATATAATAGACTTTATTAAAGTTTGTAGCATTGGACTTTAGTCCTATCGATTACCCATAAGTTGAACTACCAACCCCACCCCCTGCCCCTCCCCTTTTGGGAGGGGAGAAAAACTCTCTTGGAGAGTTAAATTTACTTGCAAAGCAAGTAAAAACTCCCC
>JBIKRY010000181.1:0-9532 GCA_044348925.1 Bernardetiaceae bacterium | reverse complement strand
CCTTACATTTCATTCGCCTAAAGGCGAATATACGGTTGCTACGCAACTTATTTATTATATATTTTACTTGTAACTTGTTGATTATCAATAAAGTAATCCGTAGTTCACGTTAAATAAAAATATTTTATTAGATGCTAAAAATGTAGCATAGACTTTAGTCTGTGCCTGTAACTCTTTGATTACCAATAATTTACAAGCACAGACTAAAGTCCAATGCTACAAACCTTAATAATTTCTATTTTTGTTATAATTTTTTTGCTTCATTCCAATACTTATCCATTTCTTCTAAAGTCATATCTTTAAGTATTTTTCCATCTTTTTTAGATTGTGTTTCTAAGTAATTAAACCGTTTAATAAACTTTAGATTTGTTCTTTCCAAAGCTGTTTCGGGATTAATATCTATAAATCGGGCATAATTAACTAACGAAAATAGCAAATCTCCAAACTCTCCTTCTGCTTTTTGTTTATCAAAATTTTGTTGGACATTAAATTCCTCTTTAAATTCTTGTAATTCTTCTTCTACTTTTTCCCAAACTTGTTCTTTTTTTTCCCAATCAAACCCAGCACCTCTTGCTTTTTCTTGAATTCGCATAGCTTTTACTAATGCAGGCAGAGATTTTGGCACCCCACCTAATACCAATTCATTGCCTTTTTCTTTCATTTTCAACTGTTCCCAATTTTGTTTTACTTGCTCTTCGGTATCTGCCTGCACGTTTGCGTAAATATGTGGATGTCTATACACTAATTTGTCGCAAAGGCTATGTATTACATCAGCAATATCAAAAACCCCTTGTTCGTCTGCTATTTTTGCATAAAAAACCAAATGCAACAATATATCTCCAATTTCTTTTTTTATTTCTTCGAGATTGTTTTGCATAATAGCATCAGAAAGTTCATAAGTTTCCTCGATAGTAAGGTGTCTAAGAGTTTCTATAGTTTGTTTTTTGTCCCAAGGGCATTGTTCTCGCAATTCATTCATAATTTGTAATAGACGAGCAAAAGCCTCTGCATATTTTGGGTTTTGTGGATTTATCATAGAATATATGTTAATTTTTTAGTTTTGCTATTGCAAGTAAAATGTTGAAAAGTTTGCTTTGATACCCAAAAGTAGTTATTTTAACAGAAAGATGTCATTTTTTTTCAAAAATGACATCTTTAAGTCTTGTTTTTAAAAACAAATGTAGTTTTTGTATAGATTTATAGTAAGTCTGTTTGATAAAATAGTAGCAAATTTTAAAATTTACTACTATTTTGCCTATACTTCTTCATTTTCTTCTGCACTTTCTTCTGTTTCTGGACTTTCCTCTGTTTCAGCACCATCAACGGCTACAATCTCCTCACCGTCTTCGATAACTGCATTATCATCAATTACTACATCAGTAATTTCTTCGTCTGCAATATTAATTTTAGTGATAGATGAAATTTCGTCTTCGTCATTCAAACGTATCAACCTTACACCTTGCGTTGCACGTCCCATAATGCGAAGTTTTGAAACTGCAATTCTAATTGTAATGCCCGATTTATTGATAATCATTAAGTGGTTAGAATCTGAAACTTCCAAAATAGACACTAATTTGCCTGTTTTTTCGGTAACATTGATAGTTTTTACACCTTTTCCGCCTCTATTTGTCAAACGGTATTCTTCCACTTCTGACCTTTTTCCGTAGCCTTTTTCCGAAACTACTAACACTTGTGTATCTGGTCTTGAAATTGCAACCATACCTACCAATCTGTCGTTTTCGTCTTCGAGTCTTACGCCATTTACGCCTGTTGCAGTTCTGCCCATTGGTCGTACTTTCGATTCATTGAAACGTACAGCTTTGCCATTGCGAGTTGCTAAAATAATTTCGTCATTGCCCGTTGTCATTTTTACATCAAGCAAAGTATCACCTTCCGAAATATTTATAGCATTAATTCCGTTTTGACGTGGACGAGAATATGCCTCCAAAGTGGTTTTTTTAATTACACCTTGTTGCGTACACATAATAAGGTAGTTGTTGTTTATATAATCTGCGTCAGTCAAATTTTTCACAGCAACAATAGCTTTTACACTATCATCTTTTTCTATTTGAATAAGATTTTGCAAAGGTCTGCCTTTTGCAGTTTTGTTACCTTCGGGAACATTATAAGCTTTTAACCAAAAAACTGTGCCTGATTGCGTAAAAATCAACAAATAACTATGCGTTGATGCTACAAATAAATGTTCTGTGTAATCATCTTGCTTAGAACCTGCACCTTTTGAGCCTACACCACCACGTCCTTGTGTGCGGTATTCGGTTAGTGGAGTACGTTTGATATAGCCTTCGTTTGAAATCGTAACCACCATTTCCTCCTCTGCAATCATATCTTCATATTGCATATCCTCACTTTCCGCCATTTCTATTTTGGTACGTCTTTCATCACCATATTTTTCACGCAATTCACGCAATTCGGTTTTAATAATTTCCATTCTTAACGGTTCACTTGCCAAAACTGATTTAAAATATTCAATTTCTTTCATCAAAGCCATAAACTCATTTTCGAGTTTATCTCTTTCCAAACCTGTTAATCTTTGCAAACGCATTTCCAAAATTGCTTTTGCTTGTGCTTCTGAAAAACTTTCTGGTCTTTCGGCAAGCATTGAAAAAGTGGTATTTTCTGCATTTAATTTGGCTGCAAAATTTCCTGTCATCAAGGCTTGTTTTGCAGTTTCGGCATCTTTCGAACCTCTAATCAAAGTAATGATAATGTCAATATGGTCTAATGCACGCAATAAACCTTCTACAATATGACATCTTTTTTGTGCTTCATTCAAATCATATTCTGTTCGGCGAATGACAATTTCGTGTCTATGCTCCACATAATAATGAATTAACTCCTTCAAATTTAATGTCATCGGACGACCTTTTACCAAAGCCACATTATTGACACTAAACGAAGTTTGTAAGGCAGTATGTGCATACAAATTGTTTAAAACTACATTGGTAATAGCATCACGTTTCAATTCATAGACAACTCTTGTTCCTTCCCTGTCCGATTCATCACGAATATTGGAAATTCCCTCGATTTTCTTTTCATTAACTAATTCCGCAGTTCTTGCAATCATACTTGCTTTATTGACTAAATAAGGCAATTCGGTAGCCACAATTTGCAACCTACCTGTTTTTGTAGTTTCTACGGTTGTTACACCACGTTGCACAATTCTACCTCTACCTGTTTCAAAAGCCGACCTTACACCTTGATAACCATAAATCGTTGCACCTGTTGGAAAATCTGGTGCTTTGATGTATTCCATTAATTGCAAAATCGTAATTTCACGATTTTCGATATAGGCAATAATTCCATCACAAAGTTCACGCAAATTGTGTGGAGGCATATTGGTTGCCATACCAACTGCAATTCCCGAAGTTCCATTCAATAAAAGATTAGGAATTTTTGCGGGCAAAACTGATGGTTCTTCTAAGGAATCATCAAAATTTGGTTGAAAATTCACTGTTTTTTTGCCAATATCTAATAGCATTTCTTCGGCAATTTTTTTCAGTCTTGCCTCCGTATAACGCATTGCTGCGGGATTATCGCCATCAACCGAGCCAAAATTGCCTTGTCCATCTACTAATTGATAACGCAAAGACCATTCTTGAGCCATACGCACCATAGAATCGTAAATGGCGGTATCTCCGTGTGGGTGATATTTACCCAGCACTTCACCGACAATACGGGCAGATTTTTTATAAGGTTTGTTATGTTGCAAACCGAGTTCGTCCATTGCAAATAGAATTCGGCGGTGAACAGGTTTTAGCCCATCACGCACATCAGGCAAGGCACGTGAAACAATAACCGACATTGAATAATCAATGTAAGAGGTTTTCATTTCGTCCTCGATATAAATCGGAACTATATTTTCTTCTTGTAACATTTTATTGGGTTATTTTTATTATTGGGCGTAAATTGCCTCTCTTAACTTGCTTCTTTCTTCTTTAAATAAATTAGTTATTTGTAACAATACTTCTAATTTAGTTTCTATAACTGTCTTGTCTGGTGATAATTTTTGAAATTCTATTTTCAATATTTCTGCATCATAAACAGCATCAGTACCCTTTGTTATTTTACTGGATTTAAGAGTTTTTATTACTTTATCCATTAGTGTAATTAAATTTAATCTTGGTTTTGTTAATTTGTCTTCTGAAAATTTAGCTATTTTATCTTTTGAATTTGATAAAGGTTTTTCTGCAAGTATTTTCGTAAAAATATCTTCTTTATCTTCAATATAAGCTATTCCTTGCGGTTCAAGGCTAATAAAAATGCCTTCTATTTCGAATTTAGCAGTAACGTAACCTTTTGCTTCTAAATAGTGGGCAATACTATAAATCTCTCTTTGAGTAGTTGGATAATCTAATACTATAAGAATATCCAAAAGATTAAAAAAGCCTATCTCTTTTTCAGATTTTAGGCTGTAAAGTACTGCTAAAACTTGATTATAAATATCAGTGTATTTTGACATAGCAAATTTTGGTTAGATAATAATTGTTAATTTTCGTCTTTTTTTACTTACTGAATAATGTTCTAATTCATTGAGAAATCCTAAATGTCCAAGCAATGAAGTTAGTGTCATCTCTTTGTCAAAAGCAGCAGGTATCTCAAATGTTATCCCTTTAATTTCTATGTTAATTTTATAAATAGGTAATTCTACAATATTACCACCATATTGGATTTTTTGGTGACTAATGACAGGAGTGTCTGTGTTTTCAAATAAATATAGAAATTGATTATTTAAAATCGTAATTGCAGCACCTGTATCAAAAAGAAACTCATGCGTAATCTTTGTAGATTTGCCTGTATATAAATTAGTTACAACACCACGAAGATAAGTCATATAATAATTTTTATATGCACCTTGACAATGTTTTAAGTCTTGTTCTATTTTTTTTATCATAGCAAATTTTCTAACTCACAAAATTAACAAAAAATAAACAGAAAAACGAAAAAAAAGCTACAAATTAGGTAATTTTATTTACCTAATTTGTAGCTTTTTTATGATTAAATATGGAATTACAAAAAATTATACTTTTTCAGTTGTATTTTAAACATCAAAGAAAATGGAAAATTAGGCTCTGAAAAACGCAACAACGATTTTGTTTCTTCTACATTTAATTTTCTGTTCTCTTCTATTCTAACTGCTAGTAATTCAACAAGTTTTTTGTGGAACTGTTTTAAAAATTTGCCACGTATTGCATCTAAACTTTCACTGCTTAGTTTGTATTTCATTATTGTTTTTAAGCCTTTTTCTGAATTATTTTTTGCAATAATTTCCTCATCTTCAAAAGTCAAATGTTGCATAATTTCTTCATCACTATCTATACAAGGATTTAAAACTGAAGTAACAGAAATATCTCTATTTGGCACTTTCCCATTGCAATTATGACAAGCCAAATATAAATTTTCCCAATTATATGCTAAATTTCGACCTATAGTAGGCTCTGCAACTTCAACAAAATGGTCTATTTCTGAAGGAACTCCTTTTAGTTGCTGTTCACAATAATAGCATTTGTTATGACTCATGGTGAATAGCAAAGATTTAATTTTTGGGTTTCCGTATTTAGAACTATCTGGTCTTTTTTCGTTACTTGCCAAAAAGTTAGCTGTCCATTCTTGTTCTTTTTCCTCTAAAATAGCTGGTTTTGAAAGTCTGTTGATATATCTCATTGAGTAAATTGGAATAAATATCCTAAATTATTTATTAACTTATTTTGCTAACTCGGCTAACATCATATCAATGTCTAAATAGCCAAAATATTGAGGATTTAGCTCTTTTAGCGTTGTTTCTATTTGATTTTCCTCGTCTTTATTACCATTTTGAATAGCAATTTTGCGTTTTTGCAACAATTCCGTAATTTCTTGATTAAATGGGTAAGTTGTGCTAAAAAGCGGAGAAATTAAAATTTCGTCTATGGGTTTGTTGCTATATGCTGCGGTTTCGTCTTTGATAATAGCATAATCTCCCTTGCTTTCGCACACATACAAACGGGTATTTGGGTGCGAAGCCACAATAAAAGGCGAATGTGTAGTCAAAATAATTTGCAAATTCGGGAAAATATCTAAAATATTATGGAGAAAAGTTTTTTGCCATTTTGGGTGCAAATGATTTTCCGCTTCATCTATCAATAGCAAACCTTCGGTTTCCAACATTGTTTCTATTGGAGTTTCATTCAATACGTGAATAGAATACATTTTGCTCAACATAGAAACTAACCTTTGTATCAAATACATATTACCACTACTCAATTTATCTAAGGTAATTTCCATTTCGCCTTGTTTGACAATAGGCGTAAAAGTGCTGCGTTGCACATAAGCCAACTCTGCATTATTCAAACTAATTTTGAATATTTTTTTCAATGTTGCATACAAAAATTCTCCTGCAATTTTTTCTTTTGGGCTTTCACTATTTCGCAAATAGTCGAAATAACAAATTAAATTTGTAATATTTGAATTTGTGTGTAATCCACTCAGAGAACCAACAAGATACTGTTTATGTTGTGGAGCAATAAAATTTTGTATTTCAAAACCATCATTAGAAATTTTAGAAGTCCAATAATCTACACAAAGTTTACCACCAGTTTGAGAATTATGTTGTATTGTATTAGGTAAAGTTCTTAAAGTAGCTAATATTCCATTAGTAGTTTTACTGCCATTGTATGTTTCAATATTCTCTTGAAAAATATTTTTGCCTAACGAAATATGTTCAATAGATAAGACAATTTTGCTAACTTTGCTATTTTTATTTGTAAGATTTCTGCCAATGACCAACTTTTGATAGTCTTGAAAATTACCCATATTGGAATAACCCAACCCAAACATCAACCTTATTGCATCTAAAACCGTCGTTTTCCCTGTTCCATTTTCGCCTGTGATAATGGTAATTGGTGGTTTTTGAGTATTGTCATTTTCTGTAATAAAATCAATTTGGGCATCTTTGAAAACACCAACATTTTGCAAGGTTAAAGAATGTAGTCGCATTAGGAAATGGTTATTAAATATGTAACTGTTACAAAATTAACAAAAAATAAACAGAAAAACGAAAAAAACTACTCAAATTCATTAATAATTACCTGAAAAACTCCAATAACCTCGCCTACATTTTGTAAATAATAACGGTCTGTATCTATCCAAAGAATGTTATTTTCTAACTTCAAAAAACTCCATTCCGAGCCACTGGTAACACAACCATAAACAAAAGGCAAAAAGATATTTTTAGCTTCGTTAAATAGTTTTGTGGCATACATTTCGGCTGCACATTGCCCATAACATTCTTCTAAGGTGCGTTGTTTTGCCTCTACTACACAAATCAAAGGAGATTTTAGTTCTACACTTTGGGGATAATGGCTGATGATAAAATCACAAATTCCTTTTAATTTTGTTTTAGGAATATTTAGGCTGATACCTGAAAAAACGGTAATTTTGGTTTTATTGATACGTCTAATTTCTCGTAATATGGGTGCTATGATAAATTCTGACCTTGCTTTTTCTGAAAAATAAGCCAAATCTTTACCATCTTCTAATTCAAAAAGCAAATTATTAGAGGGTAAAATAGTGGGTAATTTTGTAAATAGTTTTGCTTTCTTTTGCTCAAATCCAAATTCTTGTTCAGCTTTTTCTAAGGTTTTGTAATCTGAGTATGCCATATTTTTTAGGTATTTATTTTTACAAAATTAACAAAAAATAAACAGAAAAACGAAAAAAAAGGAAGGAAATAACGGAATAAAAAAGGTTAGAAAATCCCATAATTACCCTAAAAGTCAAATTGCATTTCAAAGTCGAATGCCTGTTATATAAAGAAGCAATTTAAGACAACCAAAAATGCCCAATATAACCAAGTGTAGTCCTATAATTCCAAAAACACCAATTAAATAATCGTGAGAGTTTGGACGATAAAACAATGCAATAGTAGTCAAGGTTGTCAAAGAGATTAACCAAATAATAAAAAAAGATTTTGTCATAAAATTGTTATTAGTTAAATATTCTGTAATTTTTTTGTTCTTACCTAATATTCTATGGTTACTTCTCCCAAAATACATTTTCCATAGATAGTGATAGAAAAATTTGCTTCCTGTGTTAGCCCTTCTGTCTGCTTAAAAAAGGACTTAAACCAAGATTTTTTCGTATTTTTTATTGAAAAATCACCCATAACATTATTTAGTTGATTATCTATACGACAAGCTGCTGGAATAAGTATTTTTATACTTCCCAAAATATTATCCACATAAATATCAAAATGCTTGCCTTCTAAATCCTCATTACGCAAATCTAAGGTAATTGAGCCAAGATAAGATAAAGCATCAAGATGTATTTGCGAGGCAGAAAAAGAGGATTTTCGTAAATTGGCTTTTTGTTCACCCAAAATAGCGGAAAAAGAAATACTATCTCCAATATGTGCTATTTCGCTGTTGTCCCCACTTAAAATACTACGAAAAACAGTTTCAGTTGGCAGAATTGGAGATAGATTTGGTGCTATTGGAGAATTTTTTGGTGTATTTTCTTCAAAAATTTTATCTTTGATATTTTTTGGAAAATCATATAAAACAAGCCTTAAATCTTCCACATATTGGGCATTTAAGGCTTGTTTAAGACGACTTTCATATTCTTGTTCTTCGATGTGGTTATTTAAAAAAGCATCTTTCAATACTTCCAATACTTTTTCACGCAATGTAGGTAGTCCGTAACTTGTTTTCATTTATTTTTCTAAAAGCTGTCCTAATTTATTTATAATATTTTTCGTCCTTGTTTGTGTACCCCCCGCAATGGAATTGTAACATTTTACAATACCGTAAAACTTACACAAATAAACAACTTTTCTTAGTTTTATTACGCAAAAAACAGAAAAAAAGGTATAAAGTTTCTCAAACCTTATACCTTTTTTTAAAAAAATAAATTTAAGCATCATTTTATTTCAAAATTCGCACCCCTATTACCAAAATATCATCTATTTGTTTTTGGTGTGTTGTTTCTGTTGTCATTTATGTCGAACCACGCCAGTAAAAATATCAAAAATATTCGCAATATTTCTAAAAAATTCTTATTTTTGGTTCACTAAATAGCAAAGTTATGCCCGATAAATATATAAATCCATTTACAGATTTTGGTTTTAAGAAAATCTTTGGAGAAGAAGAAAACAAAGATTTGTTAGTAGATTTTATTCAAACCTTAATGCCCGAAAAAAGTAATATTACTACCATAAATTATTTAAAAACCGAAAAATTAGGCAGGGCAAATACCGAAAGAAAAGCTATTTTTGACCTCTATTGTGAAAATGATAAAGGCGAAAAATTTATTGTCGAATTGCAGAGAGCAGAACAGGATTACTTCAAAGAAAGAAGCATTTATTATTCGACATTTGCCATACAGGAACAAGCTAAGAAGGGAAAATGGGACTATAATTGGCAAGGAGTTTATACGATTGCCATCATGGATTTTTCATTTACCCATTCTTTGCACAAAAATGTAAAAACACAAGTAGTTTTGTATGATGAGGAGAATGGAATGGTTTTTACAAATAAAT
>JBIKRY010000012.1:0-29971 GCA_044348925.1 Bernardetiaceae bacterium | reverse complement strand
ATCTTACTAACTAAACACAACTTACTAACTAAAAATTTACTATCTTACTAACTAAACACAACTTACTAACTAAAAATTTACTATCTTACTAACTAAACACAACTTACTAACTAAAAATTTACTATCTTACTAACTAATTCACTATCTTACTAACTAAACACAACTTACTAACTAAAAATTTACTATCTTACTAACTAATTTACTATCTTACTAACTAATTCACTATCTTACTAACTAAACACAACTTACTAACTAAAATCTTACTAATTTACTAACTATTATAAAGGGTAAGTGAGTAGCAAAAAGGTTGCTTGGGAATACAAAAATAATTATATTTGTTTGCTACAATCCGTATCCATTTTATCAAAATTTTTATGCTATTAACTACTTTGTTACCCACTTTACAAGCACAAAGTGCTTTTATTGTTCCTATTGATTTTCAAAAACAGTCTTTTGCTTGGTTAGATTTATCGGTCAATAATACCGAAATTTTTAGGTATCCTATAGACGAAAAAGCACTTTTGGATACGTATATAATTGCCAAATTAGCTCAATTAGGTGTTACAGTTGGGGTAGGAGGTTATGCCGAAGAAAGAGATTTTTATAAATTAAGTCCCAATTTTCATACTACCGAAGTGCCTCGCAGTATTCATTTGGGGATAGATATATGGTTGCCTGCCGAAACTCCTGTTTTTGCGGTACTTGCTGGAAAAATTCATAGTTTTAAAGATAATAATAGTTTTGGAAATTATGGTGGCACTATTATTTTGGAACATTGTTTTCAAAACACGACTTTCTATACGTTATATGGACATTTGAGTCGGAAAAGTGTAACAAATTTGGTCTGTGGTCAGGAAGTAAAAAGCGGAGAAAAAATAGCAACTTTAGGCAAAGCCTCCGAAAATGGTAATTGGTCTCCACATCTACATTTTCAAATTATTGCGGATATGTTGGGCAATGAAGGAGATTTTTTTGGCGTAGCAGCAAAAAGTGAACAAACAAAATATCTTCACTTGTGTCCCAATCCTAATTTATTGCTAAATATTCCTGTCTAATTGAGGAGTTATACCATCAAAAAATATGATTATCAAAATAATAATGCACTCTTTATTTAATGTGGGTTGCGTAGCAACCGTATATTTGCCTTTAGGCGAATGAGTCAGGGAAATTGAAAGATAAATAGTAATTATTTCTCAAAACTTGTGAATTTGTAACTAAATTCGTTTTTATCCTTACATTTCATTCGCCTAAAGGCGAATATACTTGGTAAATGGAAATAAAAACTTTTTCAAAAAGAAAATAGGTTTTGGAAAATAAAAAAATGCTACACTTTCCTTGCGTTTGTGGAACGGAAAGAAACGCATTGACACCAATTAAACAGATTATTCAATCGTAATCAGAAAAATTTATACTTCCTTCCATATAACCTTTATAAGTCAAAATATCTAAATTTTCAATAATCATTTTCATCTCAAATGCAACTCCTTGTGGTTTGTATACTTTGGTTAATTCAATGATTGCACTTCCTGTTTTATTGTCATAAGTATTAAAATATTGCCACCTATATTTAAAAATATCCATTTTATAGGTTGTATTAGTTTCTCCATAACTTTTGTTGTCTAAGTGATATAAATTTCCATAAGACTGTTCATTCTTACAAGTCCCACAGACATTTGCCATACATAGTTTTTTATCTTCATTTACAAAGAAAACTATATATTGGCTTCTATCTAATGACCAATTTGTATAATCTTGTCCATTATTCTTGAACTCTAAAACTATAAATTTCGCTAATGTTTCTTGCTGTGAAAATGATTTAAAACCTAATAGAGAGAATACTAAAAATAATAATAAGTTTTTCATTGGTTATAGATTAAAAAATGATACACTGATTGTAGAAAATACAAATGTTTAAAGATAATAAGCAAATTTCCCATTTCGGTCTGCTATAAAATAAGCACCATCACTTAAAAACTTTACCCTAAAAACATTTAAAGTGGTTGTTTCTAATTTATTTCTTAGCGTATTTGGAACATTTCCAAAAAATTTATACCCTCTTTCGTAACACAGCACAAGTCCATCATCTGTTAAATGTGCAGCCCATAGCCCTCCATAATTTCTCATACCATCTTCAACAAGTTCATATATCTTGTTTGAAGATGCAGATATATTTTCAGTTCCAATAATTATCCAATCTTCTGCATCATTAAAAGCAACAGAAGTTATTACTTCGCCTCTATTATTAAATTCTTTTAGTTTCTTTTCTAAGCTATACGAAATACCATTCCAAGCTAATCCATTGTTCCCATAAAGTATAAGCCAAGCACCATTTTCAGTTATTTGCACATCATCAATAAGTACATTTTGCTCATTCAATTCATCTAGTCTATTACTCATTTCTATTGGTATTCTAACACCAGCCCATCCGTTTTTACCATATAGAGCAACATCACCACCTGTTAAAGTCATTGCTACACTTTTGCAACTCCCCCAAGTTTCTATTTTCTCTTTTAAAAATTTTCTACCTTGTCCATTTACCTGAATAGGTAACATTATAAACCAAATTAAGCATAAAACAATGCTTGAAGTGCTTATCTTTATTTGCATAACAAATTATTTTTGATATGTGCAAAATTCGTAATACCTTTACAAAATTAAAAACCACATTTCCACCTATTTACAATCTATTTTCGGTTATGAAACTAAAAGTTGGCGAAAAACTTTATGCAATTAGAGATAAGAAAAATAAAAATCAAGCTGAAATGGCTGAATTGTTGGGGCTTTCTATTTCAGCTTATCAAAGAGTAGAACGAAATGAAACTTTTGTAACTTATGAACAACTACTTTCTTTTGCGAAAACATTAGAAGTTCCTATTCAAGAGTTTCTACCAGATACTATTACATTGAATAATACAAATAATCAAAATGGACAAGGTGGAATGATATTAGGAAACATTTACAACAACTACAATTATTCAGATAAGGAAATGGAAAGTGAAATGAAATTAAAAGACAAAGAAATAGAGTTTCTCAAAGAAAAAATCTCCCTCTTAGAAACCAGCCTTACAGATTTACGAAATACAGTGGCGTTGTTGCAAAAAGAGAAATAAAGGCAAAATACTTTCCAAGTTTTAAAAACTAACATTGTTGCAACGCAAGAGTAATTATATGGTGCAACAAAGCCCCTAAAAAACATAAAAAATAGTGAATAACTGTAAAATGTCCTATTTTTTACAATTATTCACTACAAAAACCTATAACTATCTGATAATCAATCCTATAAAATTTTAGGAAATAGTTATTTGATAATTTATCTTTTTCAAAATTTTAATATTTATCTTTTTTTTCTGCTTTGTCTGTTTTGTCGCCAAAATGTAATTCATCGGGTTGTGATTGCAAACTTGGCGGAAATCCGTTGAGTTGTCTCCATATTTCATACCAAATAGGTACATCATCTAACATTACCCAACCACGTACTCCAGAACCTTGACGCACCCGTGTAGGCCAGCTTTCATCTGCTTCGTCTGGTTTGATAAGAATTCTATATTTGCCTTCTTTGCTTTCTACATAATCAATTACTGCAACTTCGCCCCCAAATGTACCTACTGCAATATTAGGCCAGCCCGAAAATTGCAAAGCAGGCCAACCATCAAACTCTACTCTTGCCGACCTTCCTACCGATAACAAAGAAATATCCATAGCTTTTACATACAAAGCTACTGCTACTTGTGGTTCATTAGGCATAATACTCACTACAGCCTCATTTTCCTTGATAATTTCCCCAATTCCTGCACGCATAGCTTTTACCACAAATCCATCTTGAGGGGCAAGCAAGGCATATTGTTCGTTACGAATTCGCATATTTGCGTATTCGTTAGTCATCTTAGAAAACTCCCCAGTAGCTTCTGCCAAAGAGCTAATGGCAGAACTTTTATCCGAAGTTGCTTTAGATATTTTGTCTGTATATTCGGCACGTAGAGAATTAAGTTCTATTTTGGCATTCAAAATTTCGTTGCGTGCCATTAAAGTTTTATTTTCCAAAGAAATTACTTTTGCGTTGGATTCTTGTACTTTCAGACGGCGACTTTCCAAAGCAGTCAAAGGAACTAAACCTTTTTTATACAAGTCTTCTTGTCTAACTAATTGATTTTGAGCTATTTGTAATTGTATTTTTTCTGCTTGCCAATCTGTACTATCACTAATTAATTTGAGTTGAGATTGCTTGAGTTTATTACGTGCCTTTTCTATACTCAATTCCATACCTTCCGAAAGTGCCGAAACTTGTGTACTCAAGGCTACTATTTTGCTTTGATACCCTCCAATCCCTTGTTGTTTGGCAGCCAACTGTTCCGAAATTCGTTTTAATAAATCTGGGTCAAAAAACTTTTCTTTTACCTCAGCAAGTAATAAAATTGTATCTCCTTTATTTACATATTGCCCTTCGGTAACTTTCCATTCCTTGATACGTCCCGAAATAGCACTTTCTATAGTTTGTGGTCTATCTTCTGGACGCAAAGTGGTAACAAACCCTTCTGCACGAATATTTTGTTGCCAAGGCAAAAATAAAGTTACCATAAATACCAGAAAGAAACCCAAAAGCCAATAAATAAGCACTTCAGAGGCTTTGGGAGTTCGTAAAACATCTAAAGCATTGAGTTTTTCTTTGAATAAATGGTCATCTAAATTAGATTTTTGTGATGCTATTTTTAACATGCTACTAAAATTTGGGTAAAATATTGTTAATTTTATTCTTTAGGATTTACTACTACGCTACAATATAGAGTTTTTATGTGTATGCAACTTAAATTAAGTATGTAAAATCTTTGTAATATTACTTATCTAACCTATTTTTTCTACTTTTGTTTAAGATTTGTTAGAAATAGTAAAAATGTAAAAAGACTTTTATCTATTTTTACTCCATTGTCGCCCATTCCCAAGCCGATTGATATGCTTGCACTTTATCCACATATTGCAACAAGGCTTCATAAAAAACTGTATTACTCAAAGTTGCACTATCTCCAATCATCACTAATTTTTTCTTTGCTCGTGTCATTGCCACATTCATACGTCTTGTGTCACGCAAAAAACCAATTTCGCCTTTTTCGTTACTTCTTACCAAACTAATATAAATTACTTCTCTTTCTTGCCCTTGAAAACTATCAATCGTATTAGCTTGAGCAATATCTTGTAATTTTGCCTCTCGCAATAATTCATTTAACAAATTTACTTGTGCCTTATAAGGAGAAATAATGCCTACAGTAAGCATTTTTTTGGTATTTTCTTTCAAGTTATTGTATAGTTGTGTAAAATGTTTGACCAAAAGCAATGCTTCTTCAGGATTTGTAAGACTTGTTCCTTCCTCGTCTTGTTGTTCCATAAAACCGCAACCTGCTGTATCTATCCAATCAAATGCTGTGTAAATGAGTGGCGTGTTAGCATCTTCGCTAAGCCTATGTGTTGCGACACTTATGTCTGCTTTCAAATTACTATGATAAAATTGTTGGTTCGAAAATTCCATAATTGTCTGGTGCATACGATATTGGACTTCGAGCATGGTATAAAAATCAGTAATTTGTTGTTCTTTAAAATTGGCAATAATTTTTTCAAATAAAGTAAATCCAAATCCTGCTTTTTCGGCTTCTCTTGATTTTACTGTTGGTGGAAGTTGGCAATGGTCTCCAGCCATTACTACTCTATCGGCTTTGCTAATTGGAATCCAACAAGCAGGTTCTAATGCCTGTGCAGCCTCGTCTATAAATACTGTAGAAAAACGTCTATTTTTTAGCAAATTTGCATTTGTACCAATCAGGGTAGCCAAAATTACTTGTACAGATTGCAAAAGATTTTCGAGAATATAATTCTCTATTTTTTCGGCATCTTCGGCAATATTTTTAGCTTCTTTTAGCAATAGTTTTCTTTGTTCTCTTTCTCCTGCATCAAAGTTGCGTTTATATCGTCTTGCTAATTGACGATAATTTTCGGCATCTTTTCGCATTTTTTTAATATCTTTAAATTGTGGATGTTTTGCCAACTGTTCGTCCAAACTATATTGCAATAAATCTTCGTCAATACGTGCAGGATTTCCAAGTCGCAAGACAGTGATGCCTTTTGCAGCCAATTTTTCGGTCAATAAATCTACAGCAGCATTGCTTGCAGCCGTTACCAAAACTTGTTTTTCGGTTTGCAAAGTTAGGCGAATAGCCTCAGTCAAAGTGGTAGTTTTGCCTGTACCTGGAGGCCCGTGAATGATAGCAATATCTTTGGCAACTATTACTTTTTGGACTGCTTGAGCCTGTTTTTGGTTTAAGTTTTTGGTTTGTAAATAAGCTAAATTTTGAGTATTTGAAAGGTTATTTTGGAATTGTGTTTTTATTTGTGGTATGGCTTTTCCTATCAATACATCTCGTAATTCTGCCAAACGGTTTTTGTCGGCTTTCATTACGTCTTTGATAGCAAATTCCATTTCTCTATAGGTTTTGTCATCAAACAAAATTTCTACCCCAAGTTTCCCATCTTCTATCCAATCGGGCAATTCTTCACAAGCTACTGCTATTTTCATCAAATTTTGTCGTACCCATACTACTACTGCCGTTTCATTTGGTCTTTCTTTTTCGCCTTCAATACTTGCAAACAAAGCTACAGGGCTACCATTTTGAAAAACGTGCTGCACCTCCCAATGATTTGTTTTTTCGACAGTAACATACAATTTTCCACCTGTACCTATTTCCCAATTTGCAATTTTAATTGGATACCATAAAAAACCTTCTTTTCGCCTTTGTGTAATAGATGCACGTTGTACTTTTTGTTGATAAATCTGTAAATCTTCTTCCCATTCTAATTTTAGACAGGATAATAATTGATTAAAATTAGACATAGTAGCACAATAGTAAGTTTTGGTGTAAAAGTAATATATTGGTAGTCTGTAAAAGAAAAAAGTAGAAACTTTTGAGTTTTCTACTTTTTTCCTACTAAATTAAGCAGGATAACTTATCAGATTGATTTCTAAACCTGTTTCATCTATATAATCTTCGGCTTCCATTCGCATCTCGTCATTATCAGGGTCTGGATAATACCAATTTACGATAACCTCTTTTCCTTCATCTTGAATATTTTTCAGCGATGTTAACAAATCAAGAATAGCTCTTGAGGAGGAGGTATTAAAGTAAGTTAATTTAAAAGATAATTGAATAGATTTTGCTCCTTCTTCAAAATATTTTTCTATCCATTTGATAAGATTATCATAGAATTCAAAAGATTCTTCTAAATAGGATTCGCCTGCAATTTCACAAATACCAGAAGTAGAGAAATTAATAGTAGGCGTAAAGAAAGTACCGTGACTGCCTCTAATCGTTAAATTTTCCATTGTATGTTTGGTAATCTAAGTGCAAAGTTAAAAAATAAAATAAATATTAAAAAAGATTTTAAATACAAGCTATTTTATTGTATAAAAATTAACTGTTTTGTAAATCTTTTTTACTAATAGTTGTTGAAATAGTTACAAAAGCATGAATGTCATCAAATGGTTTGGATTCTACTTGCAAATTATTTTCCGATTTAATAGCCATTTGAATTAGCCCAATATTGCCACCTTTGTGTTGCTCACGTCTTGGTGCACTGCGAACTTCTTTTTTCATATTTCGTAGTCCCTCGCTATCTAATTGATTGATATGCCTACACTTTTCAATAAGTTCTTCTGCAATATTATGTGTAACCATATTTCCAGAGATAAGTTTATAGGAATCATGTAACTCGTTTACTACAATAGTACCTATACCATACGTCTTTACAGAATCATCAAATAAATCTGTTTCGGCAGAATAATAGCTAATATTCTGTGCCATTTCTATAAATATGGCAAATATTTTACTACCTGCTTTCGGGGTTTGCGAAAACTTGTTGCGAAGATAATTGCCTATTTTGGTCAAGATTAATTCATCAAATGGGCCTTTATAGTACAATAGTATTTTATACCCTTCTTCCATGCGGGTTTGGTAATCTAACAAATTAAAATCCATTGGCGATTTATAATTAAAAAAGTACATATCTTTCAGTAATATCATAGTAACATAAATAATATTTAAGTAATTTGGACAGCTAAAACGGTGATATCATCACGTTGTTCTGTGTCTTTTTGATGCTCATGCAAAGCATTTTCAAAAGCTTTTCCTTGTTCTACCATAGAAAGTTTAGCAATAGTTTGGATTAAATTTTTAAAACGCACAGGACCAAAACTTGTTCTTGCTTCATTTGCTTGGTCTATATATCCATCTGTGGTTAGATACAAAATATCTCCTTTAGATAGTTCCATAGAAACCTCCGAAAACTCTTGATTTTCATCTACAGTTACGCCACCTATCATTTTTCTATCACTTTTTAGTTCTTGTAGTTCGTTGTTTGTCCAAATGTATAATTTATGTTTTGCACCAGCATACGTAAGTTTTGTTATGTTGTCTATTTTTTCCAAAACACAAATTCCTAAATCCATACCATCATTATTTGCCCCTTCATTTTGTTTAAGACGTTTTTTGATTTCTTTATTTAGGTTTTGTAATATTTTTGCAGGTTGTTTTTCCTGATTATTATTGATAGTATCATTCAAAATAGTATAACCAATCATAGACATAAATGCCCCAGGTACGCCATGTCCTGTACAATCTATTACTGCAGCTATTTTGATATTACTTTCTTCGCTTATCCAAAAAAAGTCACCAGATACAATATCTTTTGGTTTATAGACTAAAAAACTTTCGGGAAAAATAGCTTTTCTTGTTGCAATAGTTGGTAAGATAGCAGATTGTATTCTTTCTGCATAACGAATACTTTGTGTCATTCTGTTATTTTGGCTTTCCAATTGGTCTTTTTGTGTTTCAATAACTTCATAGGTAGCTTGTAATTCCTCCATATTCTGTCGCAATTCTTCCTCACTTGCCTGTAATTCCTCATTTTTTTGGCGTATTTGGTCTTCGCTTTTTTTAATAATAGCATAAGCACCTTGCAACTGGCTTAAGTTGTTTTTGATTTCCAACTCACTTTTTTCCAAATCTGCATTTTTTTGTTCAATCAATGCTTTTTGTTTAGATAAAACCTTTGCAGCTCTTTGTTTTTGATAAAACGCATACGCTATTACCATAATAATTGCCAAAAATAACAAAATAATACCAATCGTAGCTTTACGCACTATAGAGTTAATGGCAGCCTCTTCTTCCATTTGTTGCTGTTGCAATTTGCTTTGTGCCTCAACCAATTCCCGAGCTTTAATTTCCTCTTTTTTGGCTAATGCTTCTATTTGTTTCTCTTTTTCTAAGTTTGCAATCTGTTGTTTTTGTTTTTCGTCATCTAACTGTCTTTGTGCCAATGCAAGTTGTTTTTCGGCAAGTTCTTTATCTTTTTGTACTTTTTCTCTTTCTAATTTTTGCAAATCCAAAGCATTTTTTTGAATTTCTTTTTCTTGTTTTAATACCGTAACTTGTTTTTCTTGCAATTCAAGTTCTTTCTGTTTTTTTTCCCCTTCCAATTTTAATTGGTTTACAGTCAATTCTTGTTTTTCTTTGTCGGCAATTAAAAGTTTAAATTCACCTTCTTTTTTTTCAGCCTCCATCTGTGTTTGTTTTGACTCTTCCTCTTGTTTGCGTTGCTCTTGAGTAAGTTGGTCTTTTAATTCTTGGTGTTTTTTGAAAGCTTCTTGCGACCTTTTAAAATCATTGTCTTTGGCATAAATCTCGGACAAAATTTGATAACTTTCTACTAATTGAGCAGTTGCTTTATTTGCTTCGCCTATTTCTATTGCTTTTTGTACGTTATATAATGCTTGGTCATTATTTGCACTGATATAATCATTAGCAGCCAAATAATTATAAGAATTTGCAACTTCAGGATAATTTTTATTCTCCTCATTCATTTTCAACACCTCATTGTAATAATTTGCTGCTTTGCGATAATCTCCCAAATTGGTATAAGTAACTCCAATGTTATTATAAATTACAGGACTTTTTTGTTTACTTTCAGCACTTGCTTGCTTAAATAACTCTAATGCTTGGTTAAAATATTCCACAGATTTGGTATTGTCTCCTTTTTGTCTATACAAAAATCCAACATTGTTGGCTGCAAATGCTGATTCTAATTTTTCTCCTTTCGATTTATGTAATACAAATTTCTCCTCAGAATATTTTAATGCCTCCTCATAATTGTTTGTAATTTTATTTAAAGCAGCTAATTTACTTAATGTTTTAGATATGCCTGTAGTATTATTTTTTTTGCGATATAATTCTATGGCTTTTGCATAATATTTTGTAGCATTGGTATAATCTTTCAAAGCTAAATAGGAATCTCCTAAAGCATTCAAAGTATTTTCCTCCCCTTCGCCACTATTGGCTTTTTGATAATATGTAAGTGCTTTTTGTAAATTTTCTATACTTTTTTGGTACGCACTGCGTTGCATATATAAAGTAGCTATGTCTGCATGGTCGTCTGCGAGTTGTTTGTTATCATTAATAGATTCAAACAAAATAACAGATTGCAAGTAATGATTCAAAGCAGACGAAAAATCATTCTGCCCTTGATATGCCTTGCCTATAACACGCAAACACTGACCTTTTAAATTATTATCTGTAGTTTTATTGGCTAAATCTAAACTTTGTTTACCGTATAAAACTGCCTTTTCATAATTTTTGGTATTTGTTTCATATGTAGCTAATTGGTTGAGTATAGCTATTTTTTCTATATCATTTTTTGCCTGCCCCAAGTTAGCTAATAAATCTTGTTGTGCAAAAGTTACCAAAGGTAACCCAAGCAATAACAAGCAAACAGCAGAAAACAAAAAAGATAATAAACGGTTCATAAAATATTGTTTTGAAGATATACTAAAAATCTATGCCAAAATTTAAAACCAAATAGAAATAATTGTAACAGAGATAATAATAATGAATATCATTACTGCATACATGATTAAATCTACACTGACGTAGTCTTTATACTTATTAAATAGTTCTTTCATTTCGTAATCTTATAAAATAGAAATGATATTTTCAAATATTTTTAATATTTTTATTTTATCTTTGCAATAATAAAAGCAAATACTATGAAAATTGCTAAGCGTATAGGAATTATCTATGAAATAGGTAGATTCAAAAGAATTTTGTTGGGCTTGTTTGTGCTTGGAATCTGTAGCAATGTTGTTTATGCACAAGAAAAGGGCAAACCCAAAAATGATGTTGTATTTGACGAAAATCACAATGTTTTGGACGAAACAGACAAGCAAAAAGGCATTAAGGCATCAGAAAATGAGGCTCTTTTTACCGAAGGCGTAAAATTTTATGTGCTGGAGGAATACCAAAAAGCATTGGATATTTTTGAAAAATGTAAGGCAGATAACAAAGAAAATGCTGCCATTTATTTCAAAATTGCAGAATGTTATGTAAGACTCGGCAAATTTGACAAAGCTGTTTCGCCTGCCGAAAAAGCAATAGAATTGTATCCCAAAAATCAATATTATTATTGGTTATTAGCCGAAACTTTTAAGGCAAAAGATGACTACAAAGCTGCTATTAAAACCTATAAACAACTAATTGCAACTGTACCTATAGAGGAAAATTTTTATTTTGAACTTGCAAATTGCTATCTTCTCCAAAATAAATATGAAGATGCTATCCAAGCATATAATGATGCCGAAAAAAAATTTGGTATCAATGAAACAACCGTAGCCCAAAAACAGAAAATCTATTTGGCAAACAATGATGTAAGCAATGCGTTATTGGAAGGCGAAAAATTAATCAAATCTTTTCCAGAAGAGCAAGATTATTGGCTTGCACAAGCAGAATTATTGATTGATTACCAAAAATACGAAGATGCCGAAAAACTATTGAATAAATTTTTGCTTACATTTCCAGAAGACGGACACGCCTATTTGTTGTTATCTGAAACGGCGATTGGAAAAGGAGACAAAATAAAGCAAAAAGAATACTTAGAAAAAGCCTTTGGAAATTCGACGCTAACTGTAGATAGAAAAATTACTATTTTAAATACATTTTACAAAAATTTACAAACTCAAGATATACGAGAAACAGGTTTGGCATTAGCTGCTTTAGTACAAAGAACACACCCCGAAAACGCAAAAGCAAATCAAGTATATGGCGATTTTTTGGTGGCAAACAACCGAAAAAAAGAAGCAAGAGATGCCTACATAGAATCTTTGAAATATGGAAAAGATAATTACAAAATTTGGGAAAGAATTATTTTATTTGATTTTGAGATAAAAGATTTTGATGCAATGGCTACACATTCTGACCAAGTGGTAGAATTATTCCCAAATCAAGCTATTATGTGGTTTTATAATGGTTCGGCAAAACTAATTAAACAACAGTATGCAGAGGCTATTATTTCTTTAGAACAGGCAAAAATGTTTTCACGTAATAATATAGATTTACAAGCCGAAATATATTCTCGTTTAGGAGATGCACAACACGCCGTAAAAAATTATATAGAATCGGACAAAGCCTACAACAAAGCATTAGAATTGCGTCCTGATAATGTAGAAGTATTGAATAATTATAGCTATTATTTGTCTTTGCGAAAAGAAAAATTAGACGTAGCCAAAAAAATGTCTGCACATCTTATCGAATTGACAAAAAATTCGCCATTGATAGAAAGTTATTTAGATACATACGGTTGGGTTTTGTTTGTGGCTGGCGAATACGAAAATGCAAAAATACAATTAGAAAAAGCTGCAAAGACAACAAGCAATGGGGTTATTTTGGAACATTATGGAGATGTACTTTTCAAATTAGGGCAGATTGAGCAAGCAGTGGAACAGTGGAAAAAAGCAAAACAGAGTGGAGGCGAAATTTCTGAAAAATTGGACAAAAAAATTACGGAAAAAAAGCTACTCGAATAGATAAAATAGATTTCTTGCAAAAGCCTTCAAAGATTTTGTAAGAAATCTAATAATTGATAAAATATTACTAATATAATTATAATAAAAAATATTTAAAATATAAACAAGTAGTCTTGAAATTCTTTGAATAGTTTTAAACAAAGATAAATTAAGCATCTATTATAGTTAAAATTAGTCTATTATTTACCTAATTTATTATTATGCAATATAACATATATGCCGTATTTCTTTTGGTATTTTTGGCTGCCTGCGGAAGTTATAAAACCTCCAAAGCCTACAAAAGTAGCCTGCCTGTTATCAAAAAAGTAGCAGTACTTACGCCTTATGCGGAAGTAGAACAACTATATTTGGAAAATGATTTTAAACAAGAAAAGCCTGTTTTAGATACCAATGCCATAGAAAAAGGAAAAATATATATACAAAAACAAATTCTAAATAATTTGCCTGCTTATTTTGAGGCATTTCCACTAAGCATAGACAAAGAATTTCAGGAGGCAAGCAAAAAAGATATGTTACTACTGCTCGAAGAAATTAAAGAACATAGATTAGATTATGTGGCTATTCCTGCTTATTTGAATGAATTTTTGAAGAACTCGAAGGTAGAATACGCAATTTTGACACAACACATAGGCACGTATAAAACTCTCAAAAGAACAAAACAAGACGAAACTACTTACAATGCAAAAGAAGCATTAGATGTAATTTTTACGGCAACTTCTACTTCTGCACTACCTACTTTTCCTGATGATGTAATTAGTGTATTGCATTTAATTATTTATGATGTAAAAAATCAAAAATTATTATACTATGCCAAAGAAGATAACCATAAAATAGACGAGCCAAATGTTCCCATTCCAACAAGAGCAGCAGATAGCCAAATTATAGAAGTATTAGAAAAGCTAAAAAAAGATATTACAAAAAAAGACAAATAAGTACCTATTTTTATTCTACAACAACTGTTTTGTATAGTATTCTGTTTGGTGTTTATGTATAATTTTATCTATCCACCTCACCCATTACCAAATCTAAAGAACCAACTATAGCTATCAAATCGGCTAAAGAATGCCCTCGCACTATTTCGGGAAGTACAGATAAATTACAGAAACAGGCTGACCTTATTTTAATTCTATACGGAATATCACTATTGGCAATGGTACGAAAATAAAAACCCAATTCTCCTTTTGGAGTTTCTGCACGACTATAAAATTCAAGCTGTTTGGCAATTCGCAATTTTTTGGGAATCAATGCCTGCGGATTAAATTCTCTTGTTCTTTTCCATTCGCCTTGCAATTTTTCCAAACATTGTTCAATAATTTTGACTGCCTCCCAACATTCTTGCACTCTTACCCAAGTTCTATCCCAACAGTCGCCAATTTTTCCCATTTCACCTCTGCCAATCGGTATTTCAAAATCAATTTCGGGATATACCGAATAAGCATCTATTTTTCGCAAATCATATTTTACGCCTGAAGCACGCAACATAGCACCAGTTACCCCATAATTGATTGCCAAATTCATAGGCAAAACTCCAATATTTGCAGTTCGGCGAATAAAAATAGAATTGTTTAGTAATATTTCTTGTAATTCAACTAATTTTGGTTTCAAATAACGGACAAATTCCTTACATCTTTCCTCAAAACCTACAGGCAAATCATAGTATAAGCCACCAACCCAAATGTAATTATACAACATTCTTGCCCCACAAACCCATTCCAACATACGCAAAATATGTTCTCTATCTCGCATCAGCCATAAAAATGGCGTAGTAGCTCCAATATCTACCCCATACGTGCCAATGGCTACAAAATGCGAAGCCAAACGGTTGAGTTCTGCTACCAATACTCGGATATATTCTATTCGTTTGTGTAGTTTTCCGTCTAAACCAAGCATTTTTTCTACTCCCATCACGTAGGCGTGTTCTCCATTCATTGCAGCCAAATAGTCCATTCTATCGACATAAGGTATAATTTGGTTATAAGACAAGGCTTCAGCGTGTTTTTCAAAACAACGATGCAAATAACCAATATGTGGCACTACTTCCCGCACTATTTCACCATCTGTAATGACTTCGAGTCGTAAAACGCCATGTGTAGAGGGGTGTTGAGGTCCAATATTCAAAATCATAGCACCTTCGCCCAATTCCTCGATAGTATAACGAGTAGGTTCCGAATTTTTTAAATGATTTTTATCAAATTGATATTGAATTTTATTAGACATATTTGCGAAATAGAAAAATTTATATACGATAATTTAGTTATTAAAAAATAAAGCAACTTAGATACTATGCTGTAATCTTAGCCTAAGATATTTTTCAATATTTTTTCATCTTTTTTTATCCATGTAAAAACATCTACTAAAATATCTTTTACATCAATAGTTGGTTTCCAGCCTATTTTTTCTGTAACTTTTTGGTTATCAGTAAGATAAAGACGAATATCTGCCACTCTATTTTCTACTACTTTATCTATTGGTATTTGATTTCCCGTAATTTCTTGACATATTTTGGTCAATTCTTGCAAAGAAGCACTAATATTTCTACCACCACCAACATTAAAAATTTCCCCATTTACACTATCTATGTGATGGACTTGGTAATCGAGGAGGGTAAATAAATCTGCCACGTGCAACATATCTCTGACTTGTTTTCCTTCGCCACCATAGCCAAAATAGCCTAATTTTTGTTTCCAAAAATGCTTTGCCATCCATAATACTACTACGCCTTGGTCTATTTTTCCCATTTGATAAGCACCTGTTAGTACCCCACAACGATTAATTACCGTTTTTAGTCCCAACATTTCGCGATATTCTTCCATCATCAACTCCGAAGCATATTTTGTTGCACCATACAACGACCTTGCACCCTGCATAGGAAACTGCTCCGAAACTCCACGTTCTGAAAATCCATATATTTTTTGCACTTTGTCCAATTCAAAACGAGTTTCTGCCTCATAAAAATTTACATTTTCTAATTGCTTAATTGGATAAACACGACTTGTAGAGAGAAAAATAAAATCTGCTTTATGTTGCAAAGCTAAATCCAAACAATTTATTGTACCACGCAAATTTGTATCTACCAAATACGCAGTGCTATTATTCAAACCAGCCAATACAGAAGGTTCGGCGGCGGCTTCGATAATAGTATCTATCTGTGGAAATACTTGCAAATCCTCTTTATTGCGAATATCTCCGTGTATAAACACAACATCTGCCTCTTGCAAACGACGAATATTTAGTTCGGAGCCACGTCTTTTCAAATTATCCAAGGCATAAATCGTATAAGAAGGATATTTTTGTTTGAAAGCCAACGCCAAACTTGTGCCAACAAACCCACAACCTCCTGTAATAAGAATATTTTTAGACATACATTATCTTGTTATAAATTCGTGTAAATTATTTAATTAAGGCTTTAAAAAAATGTTCGGCTTGTAGCTCATAACCTTTTCGGGATAAATGTACTTTGTCGTTTTTTAACAAACCTTCGTCGAGCCATGTGCCTACATTTTCTTTTTTGCCTGATACTGTATAAAAATCCCAAAAACCAAGTTTTTCTGTTTTAGCCAAAGTTTCCAAAGTTTCTACCAATTTATCCAAATGAATATTTGGTTTTTTGTCAAAATTATAGGAAACATTTGGCGAAGTTAGCAAAATACTTGCTTTTGGATTTGCATTTTTAATTTGTCGCAATAAAATTTTATAATTAATTGCAAATAAATCTGCTTTGAAATTAGGAACTAATACATCATTTGCTCCCAAAGAAATAATTACTATATCGGGTTTTAGTGCTGCAATATGTTTTTGAAAATCGGCACATCTCAAAAAACTTTCTATATCTGCACCATTTACGCCTGCTGTATGATAAACAATGCCCTTGTCTTCATTTTCCCAAGTTAGCCCTTGCAACACAAATTGTGTTTGTTCGAGATGCTGCTGTTTGAAATATAAAGAAACTAATTTTTGAGGAATTGTAAAAGAATATTCTACATAACCATTGCTATCTATTTTACTATTTTTGATTTCTTTGTGTCCTGCCAAAAGTTTCAAATCAAAAAATGTTTTGTCAAATAACGGATAAAATATTTTGATTTTGGTAATTTTTTCGGGATTTATATGTGTTGGCTGTAAATTAATTGTTGCATTTTCGTCTGTAGTTTTTACACTAAATCCACTCAAACCCCATTGACTAAAGCTGTTGGTACGTACACTGCTATAGGCTTGCCAAGTACCTGTTTGCGTTACCAAATAGTTGTCGGGTTGTGTACTATTGGCGGTTTTGTAAGGAAAAATCAAGCCTCTGCCACCATTTCCATATTTTTGCTGTAATAATTTACGCATTTTTCCCGTAAAAAAATCTGCTTGAATATGCGAATCTCCAATATGTAAAATAGTTACTTTTTGTTGCTTTTTCTTTTGTAAATTTTGTAATGCTACATAAAAATTTTGCAAATGTGATGCGTATTGAATTTTATTTTTTTCGGGATAAAACAAAGGTTTTTTGATACTATTTTTTTTCTTTGTGTGTGTCGTTTTTGTATTTTTTTTGCTCGTAATTTTTTTATTGCTTTGTTTTTTGGCAATATTTTTTTTGTTATTTTTTGCTGGCGTGAGTTTAGTTTGTGCAAAAACTTGCATTTGCAAAAAAACAAGTAGTAAAGTAAATAAAATAGTTTTCAAAATAAGAAAATATAAATGAGAAAATATGAATGAGATTCTTTACAAATGTATAAAATCTCTCGTAATTTGACAGACTTTGTATATACACAAATGTATGATTTTATAAGCAAAAAGTAAGAAGAAAAATTTTCTCAAAATTTTAATCCCTTCATTTATCTGTACTAAATTACGTAATACTGCACCGTAAAATCTAAGTGTAGAATCCTATAGTATGTAAAAATATATTTTTTTGCTATAAAACGTAGATTATCCATAACAAATTGCTACGTTGTTCCTCTATTTTACTTGTTTAGGGTTACTATTTTAGAGAATTTAGAGCAAAAAATTTAACTTTTTTTAGTATTTTTTCAAAGCAACGGATTGAACACTAAAAACGTCTTACAAAAAATCAAATCCTAATTTCTAAAATGCGTAAAACAGTTTTTTTATTTCCGTTGCTATTTTGCTTATTATCAAGCACTTATGCCCAAACAATTATTAATGGCAAAGTTTTGCAGACTTCTGAACAAGCCATTCCTTATGTCAATATTGGCATCAAAGGCAAAAATATCGGCACTATTTCCACCGAAGACGGTGCTTTTTCGCTACATCTAAAAACCGAAAATGCAAAGGACACCCTTACTTTTTCGTGTATTGGTTTTGAAGAACTTAGTTTGCCAATCCAAAAAATTATTCAAGAAAAAAACTCCGTTTTTTATCTGAAAGAAAAAATTTTGGAACTCAAAGAAGTGGTTATCAGCAACCAAAAACCAAAAATCAAAAACATAGGTACAAAATCTACTAATCCATTTCTTTGGGGAAGTGCCACAAGCAAAGATGGCAAAGACATTGTGGAGATGGGCAAACTCATTAAAATCAAAAAAACATCAGAAATACAACAACTAAGTGTCTATCTGAAAGGCATTTATACAAATTCGGTTACGTTTCGTATTAATTTTTATGGTGTCAAAGACGAAATGCCTGCCGAAAGACTTATCGAAAAACAAATTCTTTGCAAAAAAGACCTTAGCAAAGGTTGGTTAGAAATTGATTTGACTGAATACGATTTGGTTTTTGAAAAAGACTTTTTTGTCGGTATTGAGTTTTTGCCCGAAAAAGACAGCAAAGGCTATTTGTTTTCGTATGGCGGACAAATGGGCGGAAGTACTCTCACAAGAACATCAAGTTTGGGGACTTGGAAAAAAACAAGTGGCGTAACAATTTCGATGTATCTTACTGTAAAACAATAAGTTAAAATATTTTTAAAAATCAAAAATTTACTTTGTATGAAATTTAGCACTTTTTTTTTAGTTCTTTTTTTGGGTTTTCATCTATCTTTTGCCCAAAAAACAAGCAAACAAATCAATGATTTTTTGGAAACGTATCACCAATACGGAAAACTCAATGGAGCAGTTTTGGTGGCAGATAACAAAGAAATTTTGTTTAAAAAAGGCTTTGGAATGGCGGATTTTGATTGGCAGCAGCCCAACACGCCACAAACCAGATTCCGCATTGCGTCTATCAGCAAACAATTTACGGCTTTGATGATTTTGCAATTAGTAGAGGAAGGCAAACTGAAATTAGAAGATAAAATCTCGACTTTCATTGCTGAATACCCCAAAGACAAAGCTGAAAAAATTACCATTCATCACTTGCTTTCGCATACATCGGGCATTGTGCATTATTTCCCTGATTTTTACCAAAAATTCAGCAAAACGCAATACACACCCGAAGAATTGATGCGTTTGTTTTGGAACATTGATTTGTTATTTGAACCCTCAACGAACTATCGTTATAGTAGTTTTGGCTATGTGGTTTTGGGCGTAATTTTGGAAAAAGTAACAGGCAAAAATTACGAAACCAATTTGCAGGAAAGAATTTGCAAACCCTTGAAAATGCAAAATACAGGCATTGACAATGATTTGAATATTATTTCCCAAAAAGCAAAAGGTTATTTGGCTTCGGGCAATTTGGTGAATTGCGAATACCGAAATATGAGTACTGTTTTTGCCACAGGGCAAATTTATTCAACCGTTGAAGATTTGCACCTTTGGCACAAAGCATTGAATACCAATCAATTACTTTCTGAAAAATACCGAAATTTACTTTTTACACCTAACCAAAATAATTATGGGTATGGTTGGCTGATGACTTCGCAAGAACTTTCCAAAGATAAAAAAGTAAATACAACTTGGCACACGGGCGGATTTAACGGTTTCAATGCTATTATTTTGAGGGAAGAAAACGGTTATTTTGTTACGATTTTGGCAAATGCAGAGCCTACAGAAGTAGAGAACATAGCCAAAGGAATTTTGCAAATTGTACACAAAGTCCCCTTTGAATTGCCTAAAAAATCTATAGCCCAAACCTTAGCAAAAACCATTGAAAATCAAGGAATTGAAGTAGGTTTGACGCAATATAAACAACTGCAAAGCACTTCTCCAAATGACTATGATTTTGCCGAAGGTGCTTTGATTGGATTGAGTGAATATTTTGGTATGCTCAAAAAAACGGATATTGTCCTTCGTTTATTGGAGTTTAATGCTGAAATATACCCTAATTCTTCTTGGACATATTCTAATTTGGGAAGTGTGTATGCTCAATTAGGCAATGAACAAAAGGCAGTAGAATATTACGAAAAAACCTTAGCCCTTTTTCCACATGACAGCGTAGCCAAAACGTATTTGGAAAATGTGAAAAAGAAAAAATAAAACAAGTTTGTATAAAATGTCATTTTTATATAAAATAACGTGGACTACGGATTAAAATATTGATAATCAATAAGTTATTATGTAGTTCACGTTATATTACTTATAAAAATTATACACCTTTTGAATAGCCCCTAAAAGTTGAGGTAAGTTTGCGATAGCATAAATCTGTGTATCAATAAACAAAGTTTGCCCTTCTAATTTCAAAAACTGCCACGCAACACCATTTGTAATTGCCCCGTGAATAGTGTGAATATTATTGTCTTCTCTTTCGTTAAACAGCCTTGCTGCATACATTTCTGCTCCACATTGTCCGTACCAACTTTCTAATTTGTCATCTTTTGCTTCAAAAATAGCAACCACAGGCACTTCTATTTCTCTTGCATTAGGATTACTTGAAATAAGAAAATCTGCAACGCCTTTTAGTCCTTTGCTGGGTTCTACGTTGAAGGTTGCACCCGAAATAGGTTTAAAATTTTTATTTGATGCCCATACTTCGGTTAAAATAGGCATCACTAATAACTCTGATTTTGCTTTTTCGTTGAGCATAGGCAGTTGAGTATTACGAGCCAACGTATCTAATAACAGGCTTGAAGGATTTATAAAAGTTAAAGGTGCTAACATATCTATGGCATCTTGATGAGTAATTCCACAGACATTTTTCAAATCTGCCAATTTGTAATAACGATAAGACGAGGGTATTTTTATTATCTTTTTCATTGTATTTTCATTTTCTACAAATATACAAAATATTACACATAAAAATCCATAATAGTTTTCAGCACCCCCAATAACTCGGCAAGGTTTCGCAAATAATACCTCTCTTTGTCTATTAACAATACATTATTTTCTAACCGCAAAAACACCCATTCATACCCATCTGTTACAGCCCCATAAATAATTGGATAAGGTTCATTTTTTTGTTCATTAAACAACTTTGCTGCATACATTTCTGCCCCACATTGCCCATACCAGTTATCTACGTTATCGTCTTTTGCCTCAAAAATAGCCACAACAGGTGCTACAATATCCAAGGAAAGGTGCTTTGTAAACAAATAATCACAACGCCCTTTTAAAAATTTTTCGGGTTCTACATCAAATGTATTTCCCGACAGGTATTGCAATTTTTGTGGATTTTGTGTTATCCATTCTACCAAAACAGGCGTAATCAATAACTCTGCTCTTGCTTTTTCTGTATTGATAGGCAATACTTGATTTCTTTGCAAAGTCGTTACCAAAAAATCTGATGGTGGTACAAGTGTATGAAGCAAATTGAGATTTTCTTTCCTATTGTCAAGCCCTAAAATAGCTCGCAAATCCTCTAAGGTGTAATCGGAATAACTACTTGGTTTACCGTTTTTTCTTGCCATTGTATTTTCATTTTACACAAATATACAAAATATAAATTGCTATGTTTTTTAATGTAAGCATTTTGTCTTTCACTTATAAAAATTATACACCTTTTGAATAGCCCCTAAAAGTTGTGGCAAGTTTGCGATAGCATAAATTTGAGTATCAATAAACAAAGTTTGACCTTCTAATTTCAAAAATTGCCACGCAACGCCATTCGTTACAGCTCCGTAAATTGTATGTATATTGTTACCTTTTCTTTCATTAAAGAGTCTGGCTGCATACATTTCCGCCCCACATTGTCCATACCAGCTTTCTAATTTATCATCTTTTGCCTCAAAAATTGCTACTACAGGTATATCTATTCCTCTTGCATTTGGGTTGCTGGATATTAAAAAATCAGCTACGCCTTTTAAACCTTTGCTTGGCTCTACATTAAATGTTGCCCCAGAAATTGGTTTAAAATTTCTATTTAAAGACCATATTTCTATCAAAATAGGCATTACCAATAATTCAGATTTTGCCTTTTCATTGAGCATTGGGAGTTGGGTATTTCTATCTAAATTAGTTTGTAAAAAATCAGATACAGCAATATCCTGTACTGGAGCAAGCATTTTATAAGCATCTGCTTGTTCTATGCCACAAATATTTTTTAAATCCTCTAATTTATAATACCTATACGATGAAGGAATTTTTATTTCAGTTGCCATTTTGATTTTGATTTTGTTTACACAAATATACAAAATATAAATTGCGATATTTTTAATCTAAGCCCTTATTTTCACTTATAAAAATTATACACCTTTTGAATAGCCCCTAAAAGTTGTGGTAAATTTGCAGTTCCGTATCTTTGGCTATCTATGAATAAACTTTGTCCTTCTAATTTCAAAAACTGCCAAGCAATACCATTTGTAACAGCACCATAGATTGTGTTAATATTATTACCTGCTCTTTCATTAAAAATTCTTGCTGCATACATTTCTGCCCCACATTGCCCATACCAATCTTCAATGGCATCATTTTTTGCTTCAAAAACACACATTATTGGACTTTCTAATTCTTGTGCATTTGGGTTGTTGGATATTAAAAAATCAGCTACGCCTTTTAAACCTTTCGAGGGTTCTATATTGAAAGTAAGCCCCGAAAGAGGTTTGAAATTTTGATTAATGTCCCATACTTCCGATAAAATAGGAGCTACAATAAATTCTGATTTTGCTTTTTCGTTTAGCATTGGTAGCCGCATATTACGATTAAGAGTAGCCAATAATAAATCTGAGGGCGTAACCGAACTTACAGGAGATAACATATTTAAACTATCTGCGTGATTGATACCACAGACATTTTTCAAATCTGCTAATTTGTAATACCTATATGATGAAGGAATTTTTATTATCTTTTCCATTTTGTGATTTCATTTTACACAAATATACAAAATATAAATTGCTATACTTTTAATGTAAGCATTTTATTTTATCTTTACCCCACAAAAATAACCACCAAAACCAATAGGGTCGAAACACTTTTAACCCCAAAAAACCACCAACTTATCGGGCAACTGATGACTTTGTCGGAAAATGAAAAAGGGAATTAAGGTTAGATAAAAAAATAGAAAAATAGCTTGCTTGGGGAGTATTTTAAATTTACAAATTATTCAAAAAAACTTTGCTAAAACTCTATTAACTATTTAGCTTGCATAAATTTTTAACTTAAAAACCAATTTTCAAATGTTAATCAACAGCATAAAACTTTCTAACTTCAAAAATTTTCAAGATGTCGAGGTAAAGTTGGACAAAATGAATGTCATTGTGGGTGCTAATGCTTCGGGGAAATCAAACTTTTTGCAAGCATTAAAATTTTTGCGTGATATCAAGGATTTTGGTATTGATAATGCCATATCTCTACAAGGTGGTATAGATTATTTAAGTAATTTGCAATTAAAAGATGATAAAACTACATTTTTGTCTGTTGTTTTTAGCCCAAATGGTGGTAGAGTAATAGAAAAATTTGGGAATGATACTGTCATTTTGCATTATAATTCAATTACTTATTCTATAAAAATCACAACTAAGAAATATAAAAAATATGAAGTATCAGAAGAAAATATAATTTATGACACAGCTATTAAAGTAATTGATTTTAATAAAATTGACGAAGCAGAAGAACATAAAGCTAAATTATTTGATGATATAACACCATCTGAAATTATTAGATTTACTCTTTCATCAAATAAAGGTAAGATAAGTTTATCTAGCTCACTTGAAAATAAAAAATTAGCTATTACTTTAAGTGATGGGACAAAAAAAGAAATTAGTGATGATAAATTTAGCCCAATTCCTGTACCATTGTCTTTTTTCAAAAAAAATGATGTGGAAACAAAAGAAAAGAATGTAGAAAAAGGAACACTTATTGAAAAATTCTCTTTTTTTACTCGTATGACTTTTCTTGACTTTTCTATCTATGATTTTGATTTGAAAAAGGCAAAGGAAAGTACACCAATTACAGGCAAAATAGAATTAGAAGAAAATGGCGAAAATTTAGCCCTCATTCTCAAAAATATTTTGGCAGATAAGGAAAAACAAAGACAATTTTCTAATCTTTTAACAGATATTTTGCCATTTATAAAAGGTCTAAATACCGAAAAATTTTATGATAAATCTTTGTTGTTTAAAATTCAAGAAATTTATAATTCCAACTCAAATTTGCCAAGTTCTTTGCTTTCTGACGGAACAATATCTGTAACAGCTATTATTGTGGCTTTGTTTTTTGAGAATAAAAACCTTGCTATTTTTGAAGAACCAGAACACGGAGTTCACCCTGCGTTAATAGCTAAATTGATGCAAAATTTTTATGATGCCTCTGAAAATAAGCAAGTAATTATTACCACACATAGCCCAGAAATGCTTAAACATATTAAAAGCCTTGATGATTTATTATTTGTGTCAAGAGATGAAAAAGGTTTTGGACAAATTACCAAACCCATAGAACAAGAAATGGTAAAAGCATTTCTTGAAAATGAACTCGGAATAGACCAATTATTTACACAAAACCTTTTAGATAATTAGAAAATGGATTTCAAACAGCTATATATTTTTGTGGAAGGCACTGACGACGAAAGATTTGTGGAAACGGTTATTAAACCTTATTTGCTTAAACATTATGTTTATGTTAAAACAATTCCTTATGCAAAACTTAAAAAAATTGTTATTGAAGGCTATATCAAAACCTATAAAAAACAGGGAAGTTCTGATTATATTTTTCTTTGTGATTTAGACGCAAGAGGAGATAAATCTTTGTGTGTTACCTCCAAAAAGCAAAGCATACAAAATAAATATGGTAATTTTCTTGAACTTGAAAAAATAGCAGTTGTCAAAGAAGAAATTGAAAGTTGGTATTTGGCGGGAATTACACCTGAAAATATGGCAAAATTTAAAATAAAAGCCTTTGAGGAAACAGAAAGTACCAATAAAGAAGATTTTGAGAAAATGATACCTAAAAATTTTGCATCAAAAACAGATTTTATGGTAGAAATTCTAAAAACATATTCTATTGAGAATGCTATTGAATATAATGCTTCGTTAGGTTACTTTAAACGAAAATTTATAGATATTTAGGAACGAAAATTAAATAAGCTATTATTGTTAATATTACAACTGTTTGATTATCAAGAAATTATAATATTTAAAACTGTTATAGGTTATTTAATTTCTGTTTCTTAGTAATAAAATTAGTAATCATTTCGTTTTCATAGGGTTGCAAAAAAACATTTGCAACCCTTATTTTTTTCCCTATCTTTACCCCACAAAAATAACCACCAAAACCAATATGTTAGCAACACTTTTAACTCCAAAAAACCACCAACTTATCGGGCAACTGATAACTTTGTCGAGATGGGCTTCTCACTTATAAAAATTATAGACCTTTTGAATAGCCCCTAAAAGTTGTGGTAAGTTTGCAGTACCATATTTTTGGCTGTCTATAAATAAAGTTTGCCCTTCTAATTTCAAAAATTGCCAAGCAACACCATTTGTTACGGCTCCGTGAATTGTATGAATATTGTTTCCTTTTCTTTCATTAAAAATTCTTGCAGCATACATTTCTGCACCACATTGCCCATACCAATCCTCAATAGCATCATTTTTTGCTTCAAATACACACATAATAGGACTTGATAATTCTTGTGCATTTGGGTTGCTTGATATTAAAAAATCAGCCACACCTTTCAAACCTTTTGGTGGGTCTATGTTAAAAGTAAGCCCAGATAAAGGTTTAAAATTATTATTCAATGCCCAAACTTCTGTTAAAACAGGAGCTACAATAAACTCTGATTTTGCTTTTTCATTCAACATAGGCAACCGTGCATTTCTATCCAAAATTGTTTGTAGAAGTGCAGAAACAGGTATATCTTGTACAGGTGCCAACATTTTATCAGCATCTACTTGTGTGATACCACAAATATTTTTTAAGTCTTCTAATTTATAATAACGATATGATGAAGGTATTTTTATTTCTTTTTCCATTTTGTGTTTTCATTTTACACAAATATACAAAATATAAATTGCTATACTTTTAATGTAAGCATTTTATTTTATCTTTACCACATAAAAATATAAATCTCCAAACCACACAATGTTAATTCACTTAACAATTTCTAAACGTCCATTTTGGGATATTGACCTCACAAAGTTAGACGAACAAAAAGATGCCCTTTTCATCATTCAGAGGGTGTTGGAATATGATTTGTGGGAAGAATTTATCACGACTGTAAAATTTTATGGCAAGCAAAAAATTAGTGAAGCTGTGAAACAAGCACCGTATTTGAGTAATAAAACCCTCAGTTTTTGTTGTCTGTGGCTCGAAATTAAACCCGAAGAATGTAAATGTTACACAAAGAAACATCGGATTGCCGACCAGTTTAACCAAGAACATTGGAACTATTGAAAGAACTGATGCAACTCAATGCACTAAAAGGTTTTGCTCTTTTGGGTGGCACTTCTTTGTCTTTGCGGTAATAAATGAGATTTTACAATATTATTACGCTTTTTTAAACTATAATTTTTTAATAATTAGACAAATTTGCTAAATTGCAAGAGATAATTTTTAGTTAAATCTATATCCTAACTATACATCAATTATGGACGAATATAAATTTTCTGATTTGGACAATGAAATTTTAGGTCTTAATCAAGAAACGATTAATAATTTACAAGAGAATACATTAACGGAAAAAATTAATGTATTTTCGAGAGATTGGACTGTGCAAACGATATACGACCAAATTATACAAGGGAATATAGAGCTTAATCCAAAATTTCAAAGGAGAAATGCGTGGAATGATAATAAAAGAAGCCTTTTAATCGAATCGTTGATTTTAAGATTACCTGTTCCAGAATTGGTACTTGCTGAAAATCACGAAGAAGATAATAAATTTATTGTAATTGATGGAAAACAAAGATTGATGACTATTTTAGGGTTTATTGACCCTAAACAAGGCTATTGGGATAAGAATAAGTTATCAGGACTTGAAATAAAAAAACACTTGAATGGAAAATCTTACAATGATTTTTTATCTGATGAAACTTTGAAAGATGACAGACGAGCATTTGAGAATGCAAGTATAAGGTGTACAGTTATTTTTGGGCAAAAAACAGATGATTTACTATATCAAATTTTTTATAGAATAAATTCGGGTGCTGTACCTTTGTCTATGCAAGAATTAAGGCAAGCATTAAGAAAAGGATACTTTTCTGATTTCCTATTAGATATTACAAATGAAATACAACCTATACATAAAGTAATGGGATTAGATAAACCTGATGATAGGTTAGTTGATGCAGAAATTATACTTAAATACATTGCTTTTAGTTTATTTGGTGAAGAGTATAAGGGAGATTTGAAAAAATTTTTAGATAATGCAATGAAAGTTATTAATGCCAACGAAGGAGAATATAAAGCTAAAATAAAAGAATGTTACCAAAAACTTAATCAATCTATCGAAAAACTTAAATTAGTTTTTGGTAGCTATGATAATATTGGTCGATTAGATGGTGATAAAAAATTTAAAGTAAATCTTTTTGAAGTACAGGCTTTATATTTTGCAGATATAGATGAAAAAATAATAACAGAAAGAAAGGCTTTGTTCAAAAAAGGATATGAAGAAATTTGTAAAACTGATAGTGAATTTGTAGACTCTTTCCATTCAAGTACCACTACTCGAAAAAATTACGCTAAAAGGTTTAAGGCATTTGAAAACCTTATTAATAGTGTTTTTGATACTAACTTTAATAACAAATTTATTAGCTATGAATAATGGAGGTATTTTTCAAGAAGAGTTTGGAAAATTAGAGCAACAAGTATCAAATCTTAAAACTACTTTTGTGGATACGTTATCTCTGTCTTTGACACCAACAGAGCAAGATAAAACTTTCACTAAGGCTTTTTGTGTACTTTTTCACGCAAGTTTAGAAGATTTTTTTGAAAAAATATCTATTAACCTTTTAAGAAAGGCAAAGAAATCATATAATGATGTTGAATTTATCACGCATGAAGATATTTCAGATATAAATAGAGTAAATGCAAAAATAAAGAAACAAATTGAAACGTATGTAATGCTAGTAACTTATGCAGTTTACTATGCAGGAGAGAATAAACCAACAAAAGAAATAGAAGAACTCACAAAAATGATTGAAAGTAAATATAAACACGATACAACCTTAACAGAGTTATTTTTTAAATCAAAAAACAATCAAATAGTATCTAATATATTGAATAATGCAAATACAATTCTGTATAAAGAAGTTACAGAGAAAAATCATGGAACTTCTTTAAAAAATTTGTTAGCAATTCTGAATCCAGCAGCTATCAATATAACAGAAGTAGGAGCAACAGAAATAGATAGTCTAAGAATATTTGAATCTCTTCGAAAATTAGCTTATCATAGAGGAGATTACGCACACCTGAACCAAAATGCTCAAATAAGTACATTATTATCTAAAACAGACTTACAAGAAATTATAGAGGATTGTATGGAATTGTGTAAGGAGGTTAAAGATTTAGCTATTGCACGTTTTTAATTCTGAAAACGATAAGTTTATACATTCATAGGGTTGCAAAAAAACATTTGCAACCCTTATTTTTTTCCCTATCTTTACCCCACAAAAATAACCACCATAACCAATATGCTCGAAACACTTTTAACCCCAAAAAACCACCAACTTATCGGGCAACTGATAACCTTGTCGGAAAATGAAAAGGAATAATGGTAATATCAATATTCTAATATGGAAAAAGATGTAATTGCAGTTCTTCTACACTTATAACTTTATCCTCCTTTGTCATAAGTCTATGAATGGCAACGTGGCAGTTTGGACAAAGTAAAACAACATTTTCTTCACGAGTTTCTGAATTTTCTGTACTTTTTCTATTAGCAAGAGGTTCTATATGATGAAGTTGTAAAAAGTTTTCAGCTTTTAATCCAAATGTGTAGGATGTTTCACTATCAAAATAACAGGCTTCACATTTTACTTTTCCTAATTCTATGATATGTCTTTGTTTGTATCTTTCTACAAAACTTCTATCTCTTTCTGTATAAAGATGTAGTTTTAATGCCTCTCTAACTTGACCTTCCATTCCAATAATTTCAGTAGGTTCATATTTTGCTAATTCCTCTTGATTTATGACAACTTCAAGTATTTGAGTTGGCTTTTCGCTAACTAATTGTTCTATCATATCCAAAGTTAGACCGTAAAGAGATAAAATTTCAACTATTTGATGATGTTTTAATTCATAAATTGTAAACTGCCTTTCAAAAGGAGTAGCAAGTTTTTTGATACCTAAATTAAGAAATTTTACATCACGAAAGTGCCAATAACCATCAAAACTATGAGAATTAAATTGATATTCAGAAGTAACAACAGCTAAATCATAAATTTCACTTGCTCCACCGTGAATTACTACAATATCATTCACTTGTAAGTCTTTTAAAAAATCCCACAACATAGTGGCTGCTTTATCAGATTTTTTTAATTCTCTTGTTTTACTTCTAAAATCTTTATATGAAGATTGTGTAGTAATCAAGGAACGTAAATCTAATTCCAAACCAAAATTTATTTTTATACGATTTTCTCTTTTAAATTCTTCCCACTTATCACCACCCAATCCCGCAGCAATTTTCCAAAATTTTCTATTTGCCATTGTTATAAATATTACGTTTTCACAAACCTACTAAGTTTATTGCAAAAATTACATTTGCAACCCTTATTTTTTTCCCTATCTTTACCCCACAAAAATAACCACCATAACCAATATGCTCGAAACACTTTTAACCCCAAAAAACCACCAACTTATCGGGCAACTGATAACCTTGTCGGAAAATGAA
>JBIKRY010000180.1:0-9536 GCA_044348925.1 Bernardetiaceae bacterium | reverse complement strand
TCTATGATTTAAAGCAAGTTAATATTTTATGTCCAAAAGTTTTATCCCTAAAAAAGCCCTTATTTTATAGCAGAACTATATTTTTTCTTCAAATCCTGTGAAAATTTCGCACAACTCTACCAAGAGTCGGCAAATCCCCAAATGGTAAAATTGGAATAAATTGTCAAAGTGGGAATTGCTGATAGACTTTAGTCTGTGCTTGTAAGTACTTGATTATCAATAATTTAAAAGCACAGACCAAAGTCTATGCTACAAACCTTAATAACGTTTATTATTTAACCCACCAAAAACTACATTCCAAATGAATAAATTATAGTGAAAAGCAGTAAAAAATATTGTTAGTTCAAAAAATCAAATTAGCTTTGCAAAATAATTACAAATACTTATAATTTTTTCCAAATCTTTATAAAACTAAACTTTGTAATTTTACGATTTTAATTACATAAAAAAAATGGCAACCAATAGAACATTTACAATGATTAAACCAGATGCTTTTGCAGATGGTAATAGTGGCAATATTATTGCCATGATTGAAAAAGCAGGTTTTCGTATTGTAGCAGCAAAAGTTACTAAACTAAGTGCAGAAACCGCAGGAAAATTTTATGAAGTGCACAAAGAAAGACCTTTCTATGCAGATTTGTGCAAATACATGTCTTCGGGAGTGATTATTGCAATGATTTTGGAAAAAGAAAATGCAGTAGCAGATTTTCGTACCTTAATTGGTGCTACCAATCCAGCAAATGCAGAGGCAGGAACTATTCGTAAACTATATGCAAAATCTATCGAAGCAAATGCAGTGCATGGCTCCGATTCTGACGAAAATGCAGCTATAGAAGGAAGTTTCTTTTTTGCAGGTACAGAACAATTTTAAGCAATTTTATGCGTTTACGATACTTTTCAAGTACCAAAAACTTGGAAAGTATCGTATTTTGTAGTTCATCATTACCTCGAAATTTAGATTTACTACTTAAAACCAATTAAGTTTCAGTATAATAGAGTTTATGAATAATTTGTATAATAGACTTTAGTCTGTTTTTAAGTAGTTGAAAATCAATAACTTGCACAGACTAAAGTCTATGCTACAGCAATTATTCATAAACTCTAATAAAAAAATTTAAAACATACAATCAATAAATTTTATGGCAATTTTTGGGAATAAAGAAAGCAAGCCTACCGAAGATTTATCGGGAAATATCAACAATATTATAGCTAAAGGTACTGCCATTGTTGGAGACATTGAAGCAACAGGCAATATGCGAATTGACGGCAAAATCAAAGGAAATATTAGATGTAAATCAAAAGTAGTAATGGGAAAAGGCTCTACTATAGATGGAAATATCTATGCACAAAACGCAGAAATAGAAGGAGATGTAGTAGGAATTTTGGAAATTGGCGAAATTCTTATCTTAAAACCAACTGCCGTAGTACAAGGAGATATACGCACCGCCAAACTAATTGTAGAAAATGGGGCAAGATTTAATGGTAGTTGTAAAATGGGCGAAAGTGCAGAAAGCAATAGTAAAAAAACAAACGCAGAATATGCCACAGCCAAATAAAAAAGACTTATTAGAATCTAAAAATACAAAAAACTATTTAAAATATTCTGGTATGGGTTTTCAACTTATTGCATCTTTGATTTTAGGTGCGTGGATTGGAGATTATATAGACAACTATTTTCAAAATACAACACCCATAGCATTGCTTGGGTGTTTGTTGTTTATGCTATTTGCTACACTTTTTCTTATTATTAGACAACTTAGCAAAGATACATAAGCCACTGTTTTAGTAAAACTTTACCAAATTATTCCTATTTTATGACCATCAGCATACAAAAAATTAGCAAGCAAGAACAATTAACCTTTGCATACAATATTCGCAAAGAAGTATTTGTAAAAGAACAAAACGTGCCTGCCGAAGAAGAATTAGACCAATTTGAACAAAATTCTATTCATTTTTTGGCTTTTGTAGATAACATTCCCGCAGGTACTTGTCGCTATAGAATTACCGAAAAAGGCATTAAATTAGAAAGATTTTCCGTTTTGCAAGCCTATCGAAAATTTGGAGTAGGGGCAGTATTAGTACAAATAGCTTTGCAAAATATTAGCGAAAATCCCGAAAATCTACATAAAATACTTTATTTACACGCACAAGTTTCCGTTATTCCATTTTATGAAAAATATGGCTTTGTTGCCGAAGGAGCTATTTTTGACGAATGTGGCATTTTACATAGACTAATGAAATACCAATATGCAAAATAATTTTTTAGATACTATAGCAACTTTTTTAAGCAAAAGGCTACGAAGTTTTGGATATGCTTTTAAAGGAATTATGTTATTTTGGAATACACAAACCAATGCAAAAATACAAGTTTTGTGTAGTCTTTTTTTGCTAATATTAGCAATATTATTTCAAATAATGTGGTATGAGTGGGCTTTATTGGTTTTTGCAATGACTTTGGTAGTAGCTACAGAGGCAATGAATACGGCAGTAGAATTTCTTACGGATTTGGTTTCACCCAACTATAACGAAAAGGCAGGCAAAGTAAAAGATTTGGCAGCAGGAGCAGTATTATTGTCGGCTATTGGTGCTACTATTATTATTCTTTTGGTTTTTGTTCCTAAATTTATGCGAATTTGGTAAAGCTACTTTACATAGCTTAGTAATAGGTATCCAATAAATTATTTTTTTGTAAAATATAAGCCCTTGATAAGCAATAAGTTACATTTCCCATTTTACATATCTTATTTCCTATCTATTTCTTATTTACAAATGCAAATAATAGCTTTGTAGTAGTTTTACAAATTCGGTTGTATATTGTCCATTTTCATCTTTACAAATTAATTTTTCTTCTATATATTGTTCTTTACTATTTTTGTTATAAATACTAATAATTCGGTGAGGTTTATGTTTGGCAGAATCTTGCAAAAAAAGCTGTCTGCTCACCGAAAACCCATATTGCGTGCCTAATTCTGTAAAAATTTTGCTTTCCGAAATTGGTAAGATAACTGCAAATTTGCCCGTTTCTGCCAATAATTTTTCTACTACTTGCCATAATTCTTCAAAACCTAAAGCCGTATGATGATGTGCTAAAGCCTGTTTTGTATTGGGTGGCAACGTAGAATTAACAAAAAAAGGCGGATTACACACTATCCAATCATATCCTATAGCTATTCCAAATTTTGTATAATCTTGTATAGATTGTTGTATAACCCTAATTTGATTTTTCCATTTGCTATTTTCTATATTTTCTTTGGCTTGTTGTGCTGCAATTTCATCTATCTCGATAGCAGTAATGCCAAAATTTTGGGTATAATTTGCTACTTTTTGTGCCAGCATCAGTGCCAATAAACCCGTACCTGTGCCAATATCCAAAATAGTTTGGGCATCGTGTATAGGAATATACGCCCCAAATACACAAGCATCTGTACTCACTTTCATGGCACAATGCCCCTGCTCTATTCTAAATTGCTTAAATTGAAAATAAGAATTTGCCAAAATTGTATAAAATTAAAATACGTGCATAGTAGAATATCTACCATTCCAAAGATTTACAAAAGTAGGAAAAAAAATAAAGAAAAAATAAGGTATTTTTTGAGAGATAAATAAAATATGTAACTTTGCAAAGAATTTTTAAACCCTAACGGAATAGAAAGTGGAAGAGAACAATAGAATGAATGGCGAAAACGAAGAAATCTACTCAAAAAGAGTGAAAGCCGGCAAAAGAACGTATTTCTTTGATGTAAAATCTACTCGTGCAAACGATTATTACTTGACTATTACAGAAAGTAAAAAAAGATTTAAAGAAGATGGTTTTGTGTACGAAAAACATAAAATATTTCTTTACAAAGAAGATTTCAACAAATTTTTAGAGGCATTACAAGAAACAGTTGCCCATGTAAAAGGCGACTTGATGCCTGATTTTGACTTTGCTCAATTCGATAGAAAAGAGGACGAAGAACAACAATTAGAAAGCGTAAGCGAAGAGTTGAAATGGGATTAATTTTGGCTACTTAAGTTAAAAAGCTACAAAAGTTTTCACTTTTGTAGCTTTTTTTATTTGTTTTTTTTCTTCTTAGTTGCCATTTTTTTGTTAGTTGTTGTAATATTTTTAGCAGTATCTTTAGGAATTTCTGTTTCTTTTTCTATTTCTTCGGGTTTGGAAACTGCCCTGCGATAGCGAAAAAACAACAAAAACCCCAACGAAAGCATAAAAATCCAATAACTATTTTTTATGCCATATACTGTAGATTGGTGAATACCAATCATAAATAAAGCAACCGCAAAAGCTATTAAAACAACATCTAAAAGTTTCATACAAATAAAAGAATTAAAAATATTTTGAATACTAAGACTTGGCTAAAAATTATGTTCCTAAAATACGTGTTGCCCACCATTGATAGCATAATTTGCTCCTGTAATAAAACTTGCTTGTTTGGAGGCAAGAAAAGAAACTAAATGTGCTATTTCTTCAGTTCCTCCTAATCTTCCAATTGGAATTTCGGCTACGATTTTATCTCTTACTTCTTCGGCT
This sequence comes from Bernardetiaceae bacterium, assembly GCA_044348925.1. Lineage (GTDB taxonomy): Bacteria > Bacteroidota > Bacteroidia > Cytophagales > Thermoflexibacteraceae > JAAFKA01. The sequence continues at coordinate 5,005 of JBIKRY010000180.1, read as the reverse complement.
ACTGCCATAACCATATCTGTACCAATATACCCTGGGGAAATTGTATTTACAGTAACTCCTTTTCGTGCCACTTCCATCGCCAAAGTTTTGGTAAAACCGTGCATACCTGCTTTTGCTGCTGCATAATTTACCTGTCCAAACTGCCCACGTTGTGCATTTACCGAAGAAATATTGATAATTCGCCCAAAATTTCGTTCTACCATTTGGTTAATTACATGACGACTACAGTTAAAAACACTATACAAATTAGTTCGCATAACCAAATCCCAATTTTCTTTACTCATTTTCCTAAATTGCCCATCTCTGGTAATTCCTGCATTATTAACAAGAATGTCGATGCTACCAATTTCGGTTTCTATTTTGGATACCATTCTGCCAACTGCCTCATAATCAGACACATCACAAGCATACATTTCAAATACAAAGCCTTGTTCTTTTTGTTTTTGTATCCATTTTTCTGCTTTTTCTTGGTTCATGTAATTCCCAATTACTCGATAGCCATCTTGTTGTAATTTTTGGCACATCGCAGTTCCAAGTCCACCTGTTGCACCTGTTACAAGGGCGACATATTTATTGTTTTTGTCCATTTTGTAGGTTGTTTGGTTAAGGTTAATTGTTATGAAGATGTAATTGTTAAAATATTCCTTTCAAAATTGCTAAAAATATAATTAATCCATAAAAAGCAATAATTACAAGTGTAAAAATTCCTATAAATTTGTAATGTGATTTTAGGTTTTTAAAACCATTGGTGAGCAATATTTCGTTTTCCTCCTCAATACCATCTTTAATATCTGTTGCAGCTTTGTAAAGATAATATACAGGAAACCCATAGAATAATGCAACCACCAAATAAATAAAGGAGATGAGTCCTGATGGTATTGCAAATTGTTGCGTAGGTATATAATTACCAACCAACGAAATAGAAAGTGCTGCTAAAGCAAGCAATACAATAAAAAGCATTCCGATAATAGATAGAAATTTAGACCATTTGGCTATTTCTACCAAAAATTTTTTACTATCTTCTGTAATATACATTGTGTTTGGTGATTTGTCAAAATCTTCCATTTTTTTTTGGGATAAAGTAAAGTCCTACTCTTAAGGTTTTTCGGTATCTACCTCGTTTTTTATGGTGGTTGCACAACTCCACACATGGATATACTAAAATTTCGGTAATTTATACCTAATTATTTACAAATAAAACAAAATCTAAGAAAATATAGGTTTTCCGCATCAAAATTTAAAAGTAATTTTTAGGTAATTCAATGTATTTGTTTGCTATACTAAAACTAAAATAATTTTATAAAAAACAGAACATAAAGAAGTCATCTTTTTTTCAAAGATGACTTCTTTCGATAAAACCAATTAATCTTTAGTATAAATGATGGAACACTGATTCCACAGAACATACAGAATAATGCAGTTTTTTACTAATTTTTACTAAAAAATGGACGTTATTAAGGCTTGTAGCATAGAATTTAATCATCTACAATGGATAAAAAATAATTTTCTATGTGGTCTATGTTGCTATGTGGTTAAAATAATTTTGGTGCGGAAAACCTATAGAGTAATTTGTATAAGGGTAGTGTATTTAGGATATTTTTGCCAAAAAACACTAAAGAAGGTACAAATACATAAAAAAATTCCACAAAATAATTTCTGTGGAATTTTTTAAAGTAGGCAAAATTATTTTTTTGCATATTTTTTTTGGAATCTTTCTACTCTACCAGTTGTATCTACAAATACGTTTTTACCTGTATAAAATGGGTGAGATGCAGAACTAACCTCTAATTTTACTAAAGGGTATGTAACACCATCTACTTCCATCGTATCACGAGTGTTGATAGTTGAACGAGAAATAAAGTGTATATTGCTGGTGGTATCCAAAAATACAACTTCTCTGTAATTTGGGTGAATATCTTTTTTCATTGTAATAAATAATTTTATAATAAATTATAATGTTGAATTAGTGAATTATTGCACAAAATACGCTATTTTATCCTAAAACTTCACTTTTACATTGTAGGTTGCAAATATGCTATTTTGAAATGAATTAAACAAATGCTTTTGTATTTTTATTTGTATTTTAGCTAAATATTCTCATTTTTGCCTAAAAAATAGTATGACACAAGACAAATATATTTGGCATCCTTTTACGCCACTTTTGACCAGCCCCGCACCTGTAGAAATAGCAGAGGCAAAAGGTGCTTATTTATATGGTGCTGATGGGCGAAAAATTTTAGATGCTATTGCTTCGTGGTGGGTAAATTTGCATGGACACAGCCACCCACATATTGCTGCTGCGATTGCAAGACAAGCCTCTACACTTGAGCATACTATTTTTGCGGGCTTTACACACCAACCTGCAAAAACATTTGCAAAACGTCTGCTCGAAATTTTACCAAAAAATCAAACAAAAGTATTTTTTTCGGACAATGGTAGCACTGCTACCGAAGTGGCAATGAAAATGGCTTTTCAATATTTTTATAACCAAAATATACAAAAACAAAAAATTATAGCTTTTGAGGGTGCATATCATGGAGATACATTTGGGGCAATGTCGGTTGGAGAACGAAGTCCGTTTAATGCACCATTTCAACATTTTTTGTTTGATGTAGAATTTTTGCCTTTGCCTGTCGGAGAAGATGCACACAGAGCCGAACAAAAAATGGCAGAAATTTTGGCAAGCAATCAAGTAGCTGCGTTTATTTTTGAGCCTTTGGTGCAGGGTGCGTCTGGTATGCGTATGTATGAGGCAGAAAAATTGGATACTTTACTTGCAATGGCACAGGCAAAAGAAGTAATTTGTATTGCTGACGAAGTAATGACGGGCTTTGGAAGAACAGGAAAATTATTTGCCTCGCAATATTTACAACACCAACCAGATATTATTTGTCTTTCGAAAGGAATTACAGGTGGTTTTCTACCTTTGGGGGTAACAACTTGCACCGAAAAAATTATTGCAGCCTATAAACATACCGATTTAATGAAAACTTTTTTTCATGGGCATTCCTATACTGCTAATCCTATTGTATGTGCTGCTGCGAATGCAAGTTTAGATTTGTTGTTGCAAAGCACTTGTTTGGAAGCTATGCAACGAATTGCCAACAAACACCAGACTTTTATTCCTATGTTACAAACCTTTGAAAAAGCCAAAAAAGTACGAAATATACGCACTATAGGCGTTATTTTGGCTTTTGAAATAGAAACTCAACAAGAAACTTCCTATATCAACGAAGCACGAAGTAGTTTGTATGATTACTTTTTGGCTAAAAATATATTGCTAAGACCATTAGGAAATGTTATCTATATTTTGCCACCTTATTGTATAACAGACCAAGAATTGGAGTTAGTCTATGCAGTAATTATAGAATATTTGCAACAATAAACAAAAATAAAATTAGCTTTTATGCAAAGAATATCGTTAAAAAGCTATAAATTGTTAGTTATTTCATAATATTTTATGCTATTTGCAAAAAAATTAAAATTATAAAAATTATGTACACAGGCATTTTACACACCCATAAGTTAGTCGTTATTTTGTTCTTGTTATTATATGTAGTAAAAACTTTTTTGTTATTGACCAATAAAAAAGAACTGCTCGAACAAGTAAAAAAATATACCAAAATTACAGAAATGATTATTAGTTTCACTTTCTTGGCAACAGGGCTTTATCTGTTGGTCATGGGCGTAGAAACTACGAGTATGTTTCAATGGATAAAATTTGTAGCTGTTTTTGCTTCCATTCCGTTGGCAGTAATTGGTTTTAAGAAGGAAAATAAAATATTGGCAACTTTGTCTTTGTTGTTGATTGTGGCGGCATACGGTTTGGCAGAAGTGAATAAATCTCGCAGAGTAAGCAAAAAAGTAATAGCCGAAAATATTATTGCAGAACCTACCCAAACAAATTATGACATCAATTTGCACGGCAAAGCTATTTTTAATGGCTATTGTATTGTATGCCATGGTGAAGATGGAAAATTAGGATTAAATGGTGCTAAAGACTTGTCTATCAGCACGTTGACAGACGAAGAAATTAAAAATATTATTTTGCACGGCAAAAATGGTATGAGTCCTTACAAAAAAGTATTGACCGAACAAGAAGTAGAAGCCGTAAAAACACATGTAAAAAATTTGCGGAAGTAGTAGCAGTTTGTAGTGTATTTTATAAACAAAGTATTGTTTAATGTTGAATCAATAAAAAATAAAAAATGGAAATTGTATATCAAAGTAAATATTTAACACTTATTATAGAAGCTGATAAACAGCTTTGTAAGGTATTATGGTCAAATACTACTGAAACTATGCTTGATAGTGAGTTCCGTGCTGAACTTATCAAGTATGTAGAAGTGGCAGAAAAATATCAACCTCTAAAATCTTTTGTAGATACAAAGTATTTTTTAATGCCTGTTGTACCCGAAACTCAAGAATGGATAAATGCAAATATTCACCAACGTAGTTTAAATGCAGGTATCAAAAAATTTGCTTATTTAGTAAGCAAAGATTTGTTTTCGCAAGTTTCCATAGAACAAAGTATGGACGAAGGTAACGCAAAATATTTTTTTGATACTCGTTATTTTGATGAGGAAAGTGAAGCAATGTTGTGGTTGAGTAAATAATGTAAGTTGTATAGTTGTTGAGACATAATTTGTGAAGTAAGTATTCACAATAAAGTCCACACAAGAACAAAGTTCTAAAACTATACCTACAAAAATTACCTCTCAACACAAAAATATTTTTTAACATTATTACTTACTATATGGAATTATTAGAAATTACTTGGAATGTAGACCCTAAAATATTTAGTATTGGTTCTTTTTCCATTCGTTGGTATGGTTTGTTGTTTGCTCTTGGTTTTATGACAGGGCAACATATTATCTATAAAATATGGAAAGAAGAAGGTAAATCACAAGAAGACCTCGATTATTTGCTACTTTGTATGGTTATTTCGGTGGTTTTGGGAGCAAGATTGGGGCATTGTTTTTTCTATGCACCAGAACATTATTTG
>JBIKRY010000453.1:0-2522 GCA_044348925.1 Bernardetiaceae bacterium | reverse complement strand
GTAGGTAATCCATTTGATTTGACCTCTACAGTTACCGCAGGCATTGTAAGTGCCAAAGCCCGCAACATTCATATTTTACGCAACCAAGAACAACCTGCCATCGAAGCCTTTATACAAACCGATGCAGCCGTAAACCCTGGCAATAGTGGTGGTGCATTGGTAAATTTGAAAGGCGAATTAATTGGTATCAATACTGCTATTGCAAGTCAAACGGGTTCTTATGCAGGATATTCCTTCGCAGTGCCTGTTTCTTTAGTAAAAAAAGTAACAGACGATTTGCTAAAATATGGCGAGGTGCAACGTGCTATGTTAGGTATTACTATTGTAGATGTAAATGCTAAACTTGCAAAAGATAAAAAATTAAGTGCTGTTACAGGAGTTTGGGTGTCGGGCATACAAAAAAATAGTGCTGCAGACGAAGCTGGCATAAAAATTGGAGATGTGATTATAGCCATCAATGAAACAACTGTTAGCAACATTGCTTCCTTACAAGAAGCAGTAGCAAGACAAAGACCTGGCGACAAAATTAGCGTAAAAATAGAGAAAAACGGTAGTATAGAAAACGTGGAATTGGTCTTGAAAAATAGTAGCAATACCACCGAAATCGTAAAAACACATTTTAAACCAATTTTGTTAGAAAATGAAGGAATTGAGGTAATAGACTTAACAGAAAGAGAAAAAAATGAGTTGGAAGTAAATTATGGCGTGAAAATTGTTAAAGTATATGAAGGAAAATTTAAGACGGCAAAAGTGCAGGAAGGGCTAATTATTACACACATTGATAAATTAAAAATCCGTTCTGTTGCACAATTGGAACATATTTTGCAAACCAAAGGCGGAGGATTATTAATAGAAGGCATAGATTCCAAAAAGAAAAAAGTCTTTTTTGGAATAGGATTTTGATTGGTTGATTAGTTGTTTGTTTGAGTTAAAGGCTTTACTCTTTGAGTTAAGCCTTTTTTGTTGCAAAAAATTTAAAAATAGACTTTTCAAGTCGTTAAGACTTGGAAAGTTTGCTTACTCATTAAAAAGTCTTAGCAAAATAAGTAGCTTGATTTGCAACTTTTATTAACAAAAAACAGTTTACTATATTATTTAAAACTTTCAAAAAGAATTGAAACTACACGATGTTTAGCCAATTCCCCACAACTATTCCGACAGATATTCCCAAATATGATGTCAATTTTTTAGAACTAATTTTAAAAAATGCTACTTTATTAGGTCTTCCTATTGCGGTTTGGCGTTTACCTGTGCAAAAAGAAGGTGGAAATAGACATATTGTAGTAGATTTTTCGGGCAAAGCCTCTCTTATTCCCGCAGAATTGGAGCATTTGCCTGCTGGTTTTGTGGTAAGTCCTTTTGTGCAAGAACAAGAAAAAATACATTTTATTCGTGCCGATTTTCATTACCAATCTCAAGAAAATACCTATACGATTCGCAAAAACACCTATCCAATAGCAAATAAATTTTTGCAAGCCATTGCAAGCAAAAACCAAAATCTATCTACCAAGTCCATACAAAAAACTACCAACGTACAACAGACATCTAAAGAAAATAAAAATCAGCATACAAGCGAAGAAAAAAAAATAGAGATAGAAAAAAAAGTAGCTTTTGAAACTATGGTTGCACAAGCAATTCAAGCTATGCAAGAAGGTAAATTTCAAAAAGTGGTTCTATCACGTACCAAACACATAGCTTTGACACAGAGTTTTAGCTTAGCCAAAACTTTTGAGCAACTTTGTGTATTGTATCCACACGCATTTATTTCATTAGTTTCTGCCAATGAATTTGGAACTTGGTTAGGTGCTTCGCCTGAAATTATGATAAGTTTTGATAAGGAACAAATATTTCGTACTGTTGCTCTTGCAGGTACACAGGCTAAAGGCGACAATACGAATTTGCAAGAAGCTATGTGGCGACAAAAAGAAATCGAAGAACAAGCCTTAGTAAGTCGTTATATTATCAACTGTTTTAAAAAAGTTCGTGTACGTGAATTTGAGGAAGATGGTCCTAAAACTGTAGTGGCAGGTAATTTATTGCATTTGCGAACAGATTTTGAAGTGGATACTAAAGCCATTAATTTCCCCGAATTACCAACGGTTATGCTCAATTTGTTACACCCAACTTCTGCCGTTTGTGGTATGCCAAAACCTGAAGCATTAGATTTTATTGTAAGCAACGAAATTCATTCTCGCAAGTTATATGCAGGTTATTTGGGGCAGGTAAATATTGCACAAGAAACGCATTTATTTGTCAATTTGCGTTGTATGGAAATTGTAGGGCAGGAGGCTATTTTGTATGCAGGTGGCGGAATTACCAAAGATTCTGTACCCGAAAGAGAGTGGATAGAAACAGAATTGAAATGCAAAACCGTAGCACAGGCACTTAACTAACGTCAGCAATTCCCACTTTGAGATATGTAACTCATTGATTATCAATGCTTATTTATTCATTATTTTTCCCATTTTAGGTAATTCATTGATTATCAACAAATTACTAAATGCAAAAAAACGAGTTAAATA